>JBEKGQ010000644.1:0-4501 GCA_050012715.1 Polyangiaceae bacterium | reverse complement strand
CGACTGGGGCGAAGCGCTCTTCGTGGTCGCGGGAGAGCGCGACGGCGCCGGCCACGTCCAGTCGTTCGTCGCCACGAGCGACGCGATCACGCCGGGCCCCGTGGTCCCGCTGGGGGCGGCAGCGGCTTCGCGCGTGCTCGCCCGCGCGTCGATCGCGACTGGCACGATCCGCCTGGTCTGGACCGAGTCGACGCCGGACGGGGTCCGCGTCCTGACCCGCTCCTACACCCGCGACCTCGAGCCGCTGACGTCGGAGCCCAGCACCCTCTACGAGCGAGGGTCTCCCCTCCTCGCGCTCGAGCTCGAGCCGATCGACGACGGGCGTGCGCCCGGCTTCGTCCACGCCCTCTTCGGCCTCGAGGGGACCGGCCCGGGGATCCGCTACCTCGTCTACGTTCGCATCCCTCTGGAAGGGCCCCCCGCCGTCGCGGAAAAGCTGCTCGTCCCGGCCCCCCGCGCGGCCGTCGACGGCTACGCCATCTCCGGCGGCACGAACGGCGAGCTCCTCGTGCTCGCGAAGGTCGGAAGCAGCGTGTGGCGCGTCCCGGCGCGCGACCCGTCACGGTGGCAGCGGCTCATCGCCGACGTCCCCGCGCTGAAGCACCTGCGCCTCGCCGTCGCGGGCCCGCACTACTGGGCGGCGCTCGGGCTCGACCCGGCGCGAGGCATCGTGTGCGTGCCGGATCCGGACTTCAGCCGCGAGAAGTAGTCCCGCGGCGGTGACGACGCCCGGCGAGGGCCGCCGGGCGGTGCGCTCACCTCTGCGGCGCGAGCGCGGCGAGGATCGCTTCGCTCGAGAGCCCGAGGCTCCGCGCCGAGACGAGAGCCGCGGCGATGGCGGCGCGCGCGGTGCGCGGAGGAGCATCGATGGCATCGGCGGCGGCGGAGACGACGATCTCGACGAGCCGGTTCATCGGGACGTCGAGCGTGACCGGCGCGCCGGCGGCTACGACGTCGGAGCCCTGCATCACCGCGCCTCCCGCCTTCGCGAGCTGCGATGCGAGGCCCGCATCGTGGGGCGCGACCGCGCGCGCGAGCGACTGGAGCTTGTCGCTCGGAGGGATCGAATCGCCCGCGACGTAGCGCCCGATGGTCCGGGTCGATACGAACAGCGCCTCCGCCGCCGCGTCGTGCTCGAGCTTCGCGGCGCGCAGCCCTTCCCGAAACAGGCGCGCAATCGACGTGGGCGGCGGGTTCGGCATGGTCGTGTCGTACGCCGTCGAGCTCGGATCGACAAGACACAAGAGTGGCCATACCGGACACCGTCTCGAAGAATCGGCGGCCATACGTCTGACAGTCAGACATACGACGCGAACAGAAGCCACACTCGTCTTATGGTCAGTCGTCGAGCGGATCCGATCAGACGTGCTCCGTTACTGGTCAGTCGTGCTCTCGAGAACGTCAGACATGGTTTCGTGCGTGTGAGACACGATGCGGAAGCCGTCAGACGTGGATTGAAGCCTGCAAGACATGGTTCGTGCGCGCCGGACAGGAGCGCGTACCCGCGACGCTTCCCGTTCACCCGTGCTCGTAGAGAAGCGTCGAGGCGTGCGGATCGCTCTACCACGCCTCGTGATGCGCGAACGGTGGCGACGATGGCGCTAGTATCGCGACCGCGGCGAGTCCCGGAGCAGACAAGGGCCCCTTGGCGGAACGGCAGACGCAGCGGGCTTAAAACCCGCGACCCCTCACGGGGTGTCCGAGTTCGAGTCTCGGAGGGGCCACCAGAGAGGGCGGCGTGCTCTTCTGGCATGGCGAGGAGACGCCCCATGCAATGCACGAAGTGCGGCACGATGAACCCCGACGGAAACGTGTTCTGCCGGAGCTGTGGAGCCCGCGGCGCACCGCGCGGGGAGCCCGGCGCGGCGCCGGCCACGAACGTCGCGCCGCCGGATCCTTCGGCGAAGCGCTGTCCGCAGTGCGGCGGATCGCGCACGCTGCCGGGTGCCGTTGGCCCGGCGCTCGGCGTGCGCGTGTTCACGTCGGGCCGCCACGACGACCTGCCGCTCGCCGAGGCGTCGGTCTGCGTCGACTGCGGGCACGTGTCGATGTCCGTGCCGGACGATGCTCGCCGGTACCTGGCGGGGCTCGTCGGCGGGTGAGCCCGGCGCGCGAGCTCATGCGTGCATGCGTGCACACCCCGGCCGAGCTGAACGCACCACGACCGCACCATGGCGTCTCCGTGAACTCGCGGTGACGGCGGGTTGCCCCGGGGCCCTTCCGTGACGACTGTGTGAGAGCCATGAAAGCCACGATGACGCCCACCCTCGCCATCCGCCCCGCCCGCATCGACGACGTGCCGCGCCTCGTGGCGATGAACCACGCGGCGTACCCCGAGCTCGTCGAGGCGAACGTCGTCTGGAACGAGGCTCAGCTCGAGGAGCACCTCCGCCGTTTCCCCGACGGCCAGATCGTGGCGACGCTCGACGGTGTGCCGATGGGGGCCATCTCGACCTTCATCGTGCCCCCCTCGCGCGACCCGATGGCGCAGCACACGTGGCTCGACATCACCGACAACGGCACCTTCGCGAGCCACGATCCCCGCGGCGACACGCTCTACCTGGCCGACGTCTACGTCGACCCCGCGGCGTGGGGCAAGGGCGTCGGCGACGCGCTCTATGCCGCGCTCCGCGACACGTGCGTCCGGCTCGGCCTGAAGCGCGTCGTCGCGGGAGGCCGCCTGTGGGGCTACCACGAGTACGCCGGCGGGATGACCCCGCAGGAGTACATCGACGCGGCGCTTCGCGGCGAGATCCGCGACCGCGTCCTCGGCTCGCAGCTCAAGGCGGGGTTCAAGGTGCGCGGCATCCTCGTCGGCTATCTGAAGGACCCTCGGAGCTGCGACTACGCGACGCTCCTCGAGTGGGTGAAGCCCGGGTGATTCCGCCCGCCGTCACGGCGTTGGCGTGAAGAACGGGCAGCTCGTGTCGGCGAGGCACGTGTGCGACTGCGGGTGGCTCAGGTAGTAGAGGTCCTCCCCGCTGGTCGCGAAGAAGTGCCCGAGCAGGTTGTCCATGTACGTCGTCCCGTCGAACGCCTGACAGGGATCGCCCACCGACCAGTCGTGCTGCCCGAGCGGGTTGAGGTACGCCGTCACCGACGCCACGAGCGGCGGGCCCGGCGTCCACGCCGCCCCGTCGCTCGCGCTGGGGGAGCCCTGCACCCGCGGTGACCACGCAGTGGCGAGCGAGGGCGCATCGACCGCGAGGGTCGACGCCAGGCGCGCGAGCCGGAGGAGCTGCGTCGGGTGCTGCTGCCCGTAGTCGTCGGCGATGCCGCCCAGCCAGTCCGCGTCGTAGAGCGTGTCGGCGCACGACATCGCGCTCGGCGGCGAGGGCGGCATCGTGCACGTCGCGCTCGGCACGTAGTTGACCCCGCACGCCGTCGTCGGCGGCTCCCGCCCGAGGCGAGACACGCCCTCCATCTGGCCGTTCGCGATGAGCACCTGGTTCGGCGACTGCCCGCCAAACGCGTTCCACAGCGCCTGCGGCGTCGCGTAGTCCGCGTACTCCGGCATCGACGTGACCGCGCCCGGCGGCAGGAACGGCAGCGCCCCGGCCGCGCGCGCGAACGCGAGCCCGGTCGCGGTCGTCACCTCGTCGTCCCCCGCGGTCGTCGTCACGAGGAGCGGGCGCGGCGCCTGCGGCGTGCCGTCGAGCTTCGGCAGCGAGCGCAGCATGTAGTACCGCGCGTAGTTCATCGGGTCGGCCGGATCGAGCGCCGCCTGCGACAGCGTCACCATCCGCCGGAACTCCGGCGTCTGCCGCAGGAGACCGAGCCCCTCCTGCGGCGCCACGAGCGGCGACCCCACGGGGTAGAAGGTCTGCCGGAACTGCGCGCACCCGTCGGTCGACGTGCACGTCAGCCCCGGGGTGGCCACCGGCGTGTACTGCGCGGCGGGCTGCTCGAACGTCGTGATGGCGCGGCCCACCGGCGCCCCCTCCAGCGTGTTGCACGTCGCGTACGAGTCGACGGCGTCGGGCTGACCGAGGATCTGCACCGCGACCGAGTCGCCCACGCTGACCGGGATGGCCACGCGGAACGTTCCCCCGGTGCCGGTGCGCGCGCAGCGGAGCTCGCCGTTGGTCACGTTTCGCACGAGCACGGTCATCCCGACGTCGACCTCCGATGGATCGAGGCACGCGATCTCGATCTGCGAGGTGTCGAAGAGGTTGTTCACGTACCAGCGCACCGAGCGCTGATCGCCGGTGCACACGCTGTCGGTGAGGCCGGCGGACGGGATGGAGACGATGAGCGGCCCGAGCACCTGCTCGAGCACCGGCACGGGCGTGACCGTCCCGCGCATCGCGACATCCATGAACCCCGCCGCCCCCGACACCGGCGCCGCGGCGACGATCTGCGGATCGATCACGCCCTGGATCATCGACACGATGCCGCCGAGCGACCCGCCCGAGGCGTAGATGGGCTGGGTGAGGCCGGCCACGTCGACCACCCCGTCGCCGTTGAAGTCGCCCGCGAGGTCGTCGAGGACGCCGTTGCC
>JBEKGQ010000643.1:0-4503 GCA_050012715.1 Polyangiaceae bacterium | reverse complement strand
GGTGCCGAGGCCCGGGCGATCGCGCGGCGCCGGCTCGGGAGTCGACCAGTGGCCGCCGGAGGGGGCGCTCTCGGTCATCGCGGTCGGAGGCGGCGGGGGCGGCGGGGGCGCGTCTCCCCACGAGCCGCCGGGCTGCGAGGGCGGCGCGGCGGCCGCCGAAGGGCCACCGGAGCCGCGGCTGGAAGACGTGACGGACTGCGTCTGCGCACCGCCACCGCCGCCCCAGCCGCCGGACTCCGCGGGCCGGCTGTCCATGCCCGCTCCGCAGCCTCCGAGAACCACCGCCAGGCAACCGACCATCCCTGCATGCATCGCGCGCATCGTCGTCTCCTCCGTCGTTGCGGAGAGAACGAGCGCGCGGAGCCCAGCCTTACACCCGCGTGACGAGGGCCGCCTTCATGTGCGGGTCCCCGCCGGGTGGGACAGGGTAGTCGGCCGGCTCGGGCAGGTCTTTCACCTGCGAAAGCTCGCACTTGGCCTCGCGCCCGGCGTCGAACAGGATGCGCCGGAACCGGCTCGGCGAGATGCCGCGGTGGTTGGTGCAGGCGAGGAGGCGCCCCCCGGGGGCGAGGAGCGCGAGGCACTGCGCGGCGAGGCCGGCGTAGTCGGTGTCGGCGACGAAGCGGCCGCGCTTGGTGCTCGAGTAGCTGGGCGGATCGAGGAGGACGAGGTCGTAGCGGTCGCCCCGGCCCGCCGCGCGCTTCAGCCAGTTGAAGACGTCGTCCGCGGCGAAGGCGTGGTCGCGGCCTTCGAGGAGGCCGGCGTGCGCGAGGTTCTCGCGGCCTCGCTCGAGGGCGGCGGCGGAGGCGTCGACGCTGACGGTGCGCGTCGCGCCGCCGAGGGCCGCCGCGACGGTGAAGGCGCACGTGTACGCGAAGAGATTCGCGACCGACGCCCCGGCGGCGAGCTCGCGGACGCGCCGCCGGTTGGCGCGCTGATCGAGGAAGACGCCGGTCGACAGGCCGTCCCCGAGGCGCACGAGGAGAGGCATCCCCTCCTCGACGATGGCGAGCGGCTCGGGGGCCCGCGCGCCGCGGACGGGAAGCGCGGGCGCGAGGTCCTCGCGGCGGGTGTCGACGAGGACGTTGGACTGGCGCGGGCGCACCTTCAGGTAGACCCCGTCGAACCCGAGCCCGCCGAGGGCATCGAGGACGCGATCGCGCCGCGCGCGGTCGGCCCAGGGGCCCGCTCCCAGGTGTGGACCACGCTCCGGCGAAACCGGAGACGTGCCGTCGCCATACAGCTGCGCCACGAGCCAGCCGCTGTACACGTCGACCGCGAGGCGGGGCATCCCGTCGCCCTCCTCGTTCACCAGGCGAAAGGCGGTGGTCAGCCGCGGGCTGCCGTCGCTGCGGCCGAGGCCCCAGCGGCGGTCGACCGCGCGAGCGACGGCGCGCGCCAGCGACGCGGGGTCGTCGTAGAGGCGATCGGCGGGATCGCCGTGCTGGAGCCACGCGTCGAGCTCCGCGGGGGCCGGCGCGAAGAAGCGCGCGGGGCGCCCCGTCGTGGGATGCGTGAGCTCGAGCGCGCTGGCGTGGAGCATGAGCCGCGGCGCGGCGGCCCCCCGGTAGAGCGGATCGCCGGCGATGGGCGCACCGGCGTGGGCGAGCTGGATGCGGGCCTGGTGCGTACGGCCGGTCTCGAGGTCGAGCTCGAGCATGGCGCGCTCCCCGCGGCGACCGACGACCTTCACGTGCGTCACGGCGAGCTTCACCCTGGGACCGCGCGCGTTCACCACACGCATCGTGCCGTCCTTGTCCGGGAGGAGCGCGTCCTTCAGCGTCGCCTCGCTCCTGCCTTTCGGCCAGCCGGTGACGCACGCGAGGTACGTCTTCTTCACCGAGCGACCCTCGAACTGCCGCGCGAGCGAGGCGTTCGCCTCTTTCCGTCGCGCGAAGACCAGCACGCCGCTCGTGTCGCGATCGAGCCGCTGGTGGCTCCCGAGGTACGCGCCGCCGAGGTACGCGCGGAGACGCGTCACCGCGTCGTCGGGCCGCTCGGGGTCCGCCGCCTGCGAGGAGACGCCCACCGGCTTGTCGACGACGAGGAGATCCCCGTCGTCGTGGAGGATCCACGCCGGGCGCCAGTCCGGCCAGATGGCAGCGCGGTCCACGCGCCGCTTCTAGCACGCCGCCCGGCGCATTGACGAAGGCGCGGGGCGACGTTACCTCATAGGCGAGATGCCGAGCCCCGACGCGCTCCGCGCGCTGCTCACCGCCGCCTTCCCCGACGCTCGCGTCGAGGTGACGGACCTGACCGGCACGAAGGATCACTTCCAGGCCGTCGTGGTGACGCCCGCCTTCGACGGCAAGACGCGCATCGAGCAGCACCAGATGGTCTACGCCGCCCTCGGCACGCTCATGGCCGGCGAGATCCACGCCCTCGCGCTGACGACGCGCGGCTCCTAGAGAAGAGAGAGACAGCCCATGCCCGACGACATTCGCGCCCGCATCGAGAGCCTGATCGCCCAGAGCAAGGTGGTGCTCTTCATGAAGGGCAGCAAGAGCTTCCCCGCGTGCGGCTTCTCGAACACCGTCGTCCAGATCCTGAAGAAGGAGGGCGTGGCGTTCGAGACGTTCAACATCCTCGCCGACCCTGACGTCCGCCAGGGCCTCAAGGAGTACTCGAGCTGGCCGACGTTCCCGCAGCTCTACGTCGACGGGAAATTCGTCGGCGGCTGCGACATCGTGACCGAGATGCACCAGAACGGGGAGCTCACCGGCGTCCTCGGCGGGGCCGCGGCGCGAAACTAGGAGCGCGATCGCGGGCTAGTTGGTGCCGCAGAGGAGCTGCAGGCCGAGGTTGTTCGCCGCCCCGCACGAGCCGTTCACGCACTCGGTCGAGGCGCACTGCTGGCTCGTGCTGCACGCGGTCCCGGCGGCGAGGAGCGGCTTGCAGGTGGCCGACGTCGTGTCGCAGTAGTCCGTGGTCACGCAGCCGGTGGAGTCCTCCCCGCACGCGGCGCCGTCGGCGAAGCGCGGCGCGCACGCTGCCGTCGCCGTGTCGAAGTTGCAATAGTCCGTGGTGACGCAGTCCGAGTCGCTCGTACAGGTCGCGCCGGTGTCCCCGAGGGCGAGGCACTTCTGCGTCGTGGCGTCGCACGTGAGATCGCTGGCGTTGTCGCACGTATAGGCGGTAGTCGGCGGCGCGCCGGTGCCTCCCCACGAGTACGTGGTCACCGCGCCCTCGACGGTCCCGATGCAGGGGCCGTCACCGGCCGAGCCGACCATCGTCTGGATGCAGGTCTCGGTCTGGGTGGACCCTCCGTCGTCGAAGGTGAAGTCGTCGAAGCACGTGGCGCCGCCCCCCGACGCGATGGCGCAGTCGCTGTCCTGCATGCAGGTGCCGCCCGGGGGCGTCGAGCCGCCCTTCGTCGCGTAGACCTGGCTGCACGCGGGGATGTCGTTGCCGAGGTTCATGCACAGGGCGGGCGTCCCAGACTCGGCCTGCATGCCCGCGATGCACGCCTGACCCGCCGTCGCGTCGTAGCTGCCGCTCGCCGCGGCCTCCCCGGCGAACGCGAGGCACAGGGTACCGCTCGTCGAGAGACCGGCCTGCGCACAGCACGGCTCGATGAGGTTGCAGAAGTCGGTCGCGAAGTCGCCGCCGTTCGCGGCGGGCCCCTGCCCGCTCCCGCCGGAGCTCGAGCTGCACGCGACGCCCACCAGCGGGCCGACCACCGCGGCCAGGAAGCCGAGCCTCATCGGACCCTCACATCGCGAGGCCGCCATCGACGTCGATGGTGCGCCCGTTGAAGTAGTCGCACTCGAGGACGAACTTCACCGCGAGCCAGAGGTCCTCGGGAAGACCGATGCGTCCCACGGGGATGGCCGCCACGAGCGCGTCGCGCGCCTTCTGGTTCATCCCCTGCGTCATCGGCGTCTCCACCATGCCCGGCGCGATGGCCGCGACGCGGATGCCGAAGGGCGCGAACTCGAGCGACCACGTGCGGGTGTTCGCCGCCAGCGCCGCCTTGGCGGCCGAGTAGTTCGACTGCCCGCGGTTGCCGTGACGGGCGATGCTCGACATGTTCACGACGACCCCCGGCTTCGTCCCGGCGGCGGCCATCTTCGCCACGACGTCGCGCGCGATGAGCGTGGCGCCCGTCAGGTTGATGCCGATGACCGTGTCCCACTGCTCCTTCGAGAGCACCTTGATCGCGCCGGTCTCACGGTCCTTCTTGACGAGGAGCCCGTCGCGCAGGACGCCCGCGTTGTTGATGAGGCCGTTCAGCCCCCCCATCGCGTCGCTCGCCCACGCGACGAACGAGGCCACGTCCGCCTCGCTCGCGACGTCGAGCTTCCTCGCGTGGACCTTCCCCGGCCCCTTGGCCGACTCTTTCGTGGACGCGAGGCCGGCCTCGTTGACGTCGCCGATGGCGACCTCCGCCCCCGCTTCGGCGAGCCGGTGCGCGAAGTGCGCGCCCATCCCCTGCGCGCCGCCTGTGACGATGATCTTGAGGTCGCTCAGCTTCATGAGGGTCTCGCTCCTTGCCGGTAGGGC
>JBEKGQ010000642.1:0-4521 GCA_050012715.1 Polyangiaceae bacterium | reverse complement strand
CGGTCTGCCTGCGGGTTCGGTCGGATGATGGAGGTGGGCATGGTGTTGGTGACCTTCCCGCTCAGGCGCGCGCGCCCCGCGACTTGCGCCGCACGGCACCCTTGGACGCACGCTTTCGCGTGACGACCCGCTCGACTTCCTCGATGACCATGGGCTGGCCCCTGTCGTCGGTCGCGACGACGACCGTCTCCCGCTCGGTCTCCAGACCGAAGACCGGATCAACGGCCGAACGCAGTGCGATCCACTGGTCGGGCGTCAGCCAGACGTAGTCGCCGCCGAGCGCGAGCTCGACGAGGCCCGCCTCGCGCGCGGTGACGTCGAGCGTGCCGTACTGACCGCCCTGCAGATTGCGAAACGCGATGAGCTTCTTGGGGAACCGATTGATCATGACTTCTCCTGGGTGGTGGTGGTTTCCGGGGATGGCGATGCAGGGGTGGCTGTGGCAGTGCGGCTTGCTTGCGCGGCTGATGCGGCTGCCGCCGCGCGCGCCTCGACGATGTCGTAGAGGTGCGCGAGCATCGCGACCTGCTCGGGTCGAAGCAGGGCGACGATCTGCGGGAACTGCTCCGGCGTGATGCTCACGATGAGCTGCTCCAGGACTTCGATCGCCCCGACCGTGCTGGCGCCGGGTCGTTCGCCGGCGGGCCCCAGCTTCGCCAGGATGAGGGGCGCGAGCTGACTGAGCTTGTCGACCGCGAAGAGGCGCAGCTCGGAGCGGCGCGCCAGCTGCGCGAGCTCCAGCTCACGCTCCCGGGCAATGGACTGCAGCTTCTCCCGGAGCTCGAGGGCCTCGATCTCACGCGCCTCCAGGGCCGTGATGCGGGCGTAGGCCTGGTCGAGAAGGCGCGTATGGTGCGCGGTGTTCTGCTCGAGGAGGCGCTCGTACTGGTCGAGGATGCCGCGGGAGTGGCCGATCGACAGGCGCGCAGAGGCCTCCGTGTGGCGCATCAGCATGGCGGTCACACCGCGTTCGTCCGGCGGGTCGGTCGACTGCATCCAACCGGTGCCCGCGTCGACGCGCAGGTACATGCGGCTGATCGGCTCCGGACGATCGTCGCGCAGGGCGAAGACGCCGTACGCCAGCGAGGTCTTGAGGGCCTGCGCGTCCCGCACCGCCGTTCCGTAGATGACCTCCGCCAGTGCGTTCGCGTCGGTCAGCTCTGCGGTCGTCCACTCGTCGACCGTGTGATGCGCGCTGTCGCCGACCCTCTGTGCGAGGACGAAGCGAGATGCCCGCTTCCGGAGCTGGTCGGGGATCCATCGGGCGAGCTCCGAGATCGGATCGCTCTCGACGTGCCCGGGGACTGAGGAGACCGTCGACAGGACGGCGGAGCCCATGGTCATCGCGAGCCCTGCGCGACGTCACGGTGAAGGAGCCACTCGGTGACCAGCGCCACGATCCCGACGGCCGCTCCGACGGCGATGAAGGGGGCGAGGCTGTGCGAGTGATGTACTGGTGCGGCGCCGGCACTATCGCTGGCTCCGGTCGGGGCCGGCGACGGTGATGGTGATGTGGCGGGAGTGGGCGACGCAGCCGCCGTCGTTGCAGGCGAGGTTGCGGGCGGAGATCCGGCGGGCGTGGCCGCAGGTGCGGACCCTTGTGCCGGAGTCGCCGAGGCACTCGTGGGCGCGGGCGGGGCGGGGAGAGGCTTGCCGAACCACCGCACGCCCTCGCCGTCCGCCTTCGTTGCGGCGAACTGGTCCATCGAGACCGTCCCCCAGGCCGAGGGCGAGTACTCCCCCTTGGGCGTATGGAGGCGCTCGATGAGGGGCGCGACGGGCGCCTCGCCGAAGCCGGCTTGCTTCGGGTCCGCCGGCTTCAGCCCACGCCCACGCGCAGCCTGGAGCGTGCGCCACATGTCGGCCTGGCCGTTGGTCAGCATCGTCGTGTAGCGCTCGACCGGCGCCTCGAAGTAGCCGTGGGCGCGGAGGTACTGGGAGTAGGCGGCCGGACCCTGCGCGATCGACGTCGCGAACTCGGCCGGGCTGTAGAGAACCGTCGAGAGCCAGCCTTTGGCGGCCTCGTACTGGTTCGGGTAGATGCGGTAGTAGCCGACGTACGGCGTACCATCGCCGCGGTGGTCGAGGTGTGCGGCGGCGCCGAAGTAGTCGTTGCCGCCGTGCGCCTGCATCCACTTCTGCGTCGCCTGGACGCTGCCCCAGTTGTTCGTCCCCCGGAGCGTGTCCTTGAAGCCCGGGATGTGGCGGCCGAACTGGCTCTCGCCGAACGAATGGCCGAGCAGCATCGCGCGCATCGCGTCGCCGAGCGGTGGGAAGCCATGCTCGAGCCACGCGGCGTCGAGCGCCGCGGCCGCATCGAGCACTGCCTGCTCCTTGCTGATCGCCCCCGGCGAGTCCACGGTTGGCGCTGCCGGCTTGTAGAAGGGCGCGGGCGCGTCGGGGATGCCCGCCGAGACGAGCGCTGCGCGCGTCAGAGGGCCGTACTTCCCATCGGCTGTGAGGTGGACGGACAGCTGGTAGTTTTTCACCGCGGCCTGGACGGTCACATCGTCCGAGCCGAGCCGCAGAATGAGGTCGGCGATCTCTCGGGGCGTCATGTCAGTACCTCCACGTCGACGCGCAGTTGGGCGGTTGGAAGAAACGTCAGCGTGATGGGGGTGGACGACACCGCCCAGAACACGCCGAAGCGAAAGCCCTGCGAGTCGAAGCGGTCGCGCCGGAATGCGCGACGCGCGGGACACGCCAGGGCGGGAAAGGCGCCGTTGGCAGGTCGGGCAACGGCGTCGAAGACCATGAGCCAGCGCGCCGCCGGAGCCTGGGCGGGATAGCCCTCGACGGTGAGGACGTGCTCAGGCCCGGCGGAGACGAGCCCCTCGGGCCCGGACTCCGAGATCCAGTTCGTGTTGCGAAGCGTCTCGCCGTCGGAGCCGGGCGCGATGAACGCCGACATGCGGGCGACCACGGTCTTCGGAGCCGGCTGGCCCTGGTCGTCAACCAGCCAGCCCGTGACGCTGACGGTGCTGGCGACGATGGGGAACCGCAGCCGCCGATAGACGCGAAGCTCCCGGGCGCGAAGCGACGAGCCTCCATGCCCCCACTCGACCCCGACGACCGGGAAGATGGGCGGCGCACCTGAAGGGGCCGTGACCTCCGCGGTCGCGTACACGGTGAACGCGCTGCCCTGAGCGACGCTGATGTTGGCGAGCGACTTCCGCTCGGCGCCGCGGACAGTCATGCGGTCGCCGAAGTTGACGTCGCGTGCTCGTGAGGTGGCGTACGGCATGGCGACTATCGCCCTCCCGCTGAGGCGGTTGCGGCCGCACTGGCCGCGGGCAGACGCAGAGCGGCGTGGCCGGACTCGAGGGCCCGAGTGGCCGCCGCGCCTTTGCGCTCCGCGCTGACCACGTGCTCGACCGTCTCCGCCACGCCCTTGGACAGACCGGCACCGGGCGCGTAGCGCTCGACGTAGTGCCCCACGAGCTCCTCGGCGGCCTTCTTCACGGGGACGCGCTTGATGACCAGGTGCGCCAGCGTGTCGAACACGTGCCTCGGCAAGCCCTCGGGAACGCTGCTGCGCGCCGCGGCCAGTGCCGCATCGGTCACGCTTCCGTGGTGGGCGAGCTTGAGCACCGTCTCGAGCACCATGTCGGTGACCTCGCGGATGCCGGGCGGGATCGGGATCGCGCCGTAGGCGGCGTGGATCGCGATGTCGAGCGGTCCGCCGCCGTCGAGCACCGCGAGGCCGGTCCCGAGGGCGGCGCCGATGCCGCTGCCGATGCCGGGCACGAGCGACGCCAGGCCCTGCACCATGTGCACCTCGTCGGTGACGATCTTCTTCATCTCCTTGAAGTCGCCGTGCTGGATGGCGCTCGTCATCTGCTCGAGCTTCTTCATCGGCGAGAGCTCGTGGAGCGTCCCGCCGACGAGCGGAATGTGCTCGGCCAGGCGCATCGGCGTGTCGAGGACGTGAGCGACGACTCGTCCGCCGGTCAGCAGGGCCGACGCTGCGTGACGCGCTTCCTTGACCCCGCCCTCGGCTGCGTGGACGACGCCATGGATGAAGTTCTTCGCGGTGATGTCGCCGAGCTTGGCGCGCATGACGACGCGCGAGGCGGCCACGATGCGCTTCCGCTCCTCGTCGACCATGTGAGGTGCGTTGGTGATGAGGTGGGCCCCGGTCGCGGCGGCGTTCCGAACGACATGGATGGCCGGAAGGGCCACCTGCTTGGACGCGGCTGCAGCGGCGTGGAACGCGTGGTCGGCCGACTTGGCCGCGTCGTGCTCGACCTTCCCCAGGTCGTGCGCGGCGTGCTCGATTCCGTGCTGGATGCCGCCGATGAGCGATCCCGTCTGGAAGATCGTTCCGCGGCCTACCTGCACCTCGAAGAGGAGGTGCAGCGGCCCGAGGGCAGATTCCTCCACCTCGATGGCGACGGCCACCCGACCCGAGCGGGTGACGACGACCCGGAAGGTGCCCTGCGCCAAGACACAGGTGTCGTGCTGACGGATCACGACTGAGCCTCCGGCGAGACGCTGGCTTCGGAACCTGCGCTCGGTGAT
>JBEKGQ010000641.1:0-7511 GCA_050012715.1 Polyangiaceae bacterium | reverse complement strand
CGTCTGCCACTGACGACGCGCGCCGGACGTTGGGCTAGATCCTCCCCATGGCCGATCCCACGCGCATCTCTCCGCAGGAGGCGAGCGCGAAGCTCGCCGAGGGCTGGACCTACGTCGACGTCCGCACGACGCAGGAGTTCGAGGCGGGGCACCCGCCGGGAGCGGTCAACGTTCCCTTCATGAACGCCGGGCCGGGGGGCATGGCCCCGAACCCCGATTTCCTCGCGGTCATGGCGGCGGCCTTCCCGCGGGATGCTCGCCTCGTCCTCGGGTGCAAGACCGGCGGGCGCTCGCTCCGCGCGGCCCAGGCGCTGCTCGGCGCCGGCTACACGAGCGTCGTCGATCAGCGCGCGGGCTGGGAAGGTGCGCGCAACGCGTTCGGGCAGGTGACCGAGCCGGGCTGGTCGCGCGTCGGCCTTCCGGTCGAGGAGGGGCCGGGTCAGTCCCCGCGCGCCCGGTCGTAGTCGGCCGCGGTCCGGTCGACGACCTCGAGATCGCGCGCCGCGCGCTCGGCCTCCGCGGTCAGCTCGGCGGTGAAGATCGTGAGGCCCCAGATGCCGTTCTCCCGGCGGCGGAACGGGTAGCGCGTCCCGCGCGACGTCACGACGGTGGCCCGCTCCCCGGCCACCTCGACGTGGTCGACCCCGGACAGGTCGCGGTCGAGGCGCTGGACCCAGCCGCGACGCTCGGCGAGCAGCGCGAAGACATCCGACCCGTCAGGCGCCTCGCCTTCCGCCTGCCACGCGTCGAGCGGCCGAGCGCGCTCGTCCGGCGGGTAGCTCGCCCGCACCCGGTCGCACGCCTTTCGCCGCATGTCGCGCACGGAGTAGGACGCCCACTGAGCGTCCGTCTCGAGGTACGCGAAGGCGTCGCGGGGATGCCCCTGCGCGACGGCGTAGGCGATGCGGGTGTAGGCGCCCTCCGGCGTCGTCTCCGCGGGGAACGGCTGGCGCCCGATGGCCCAGGACCCGACGAGGACGGAGAGTCCGAGGAGACCCCCCACGACGAGCAGCGTCCTCCGTCGCATTGCGGTAGAGGGACATACCATGTGGATGCGGTCGCGCGTCGTCACCGTGGTCCCCGCGTGGGACGAGGCTCCGCGGATCGCGCGCGTCGTGCGCGCGATGCCCGAGTGGGTCGATGCCGTCGTCGTCGTCGACGATGCCAGCCGCGACGGCACGACCGACGCCGCGCGCGCGACCGGGGACCGACGCCTCCACGTGATCCGCCACGAGCGCAACCGCGGGGTCGGCGCCGCCATCGCCACGGGCTACCGTCGCGCGGGCGAGCTCACGTCGGGCGACCGTGACGTCTTCGTCGTCATGGCCGGCGACGGCCAGATGGATCCGCACGACCTGCCCACCCTCGTCGACCCCATCGCGCGCGACGAGGCCGACTACGTCAAGGGCAACCGCTTCGGCTCGCGCGACGTCGTGCGCACGATGCCGCCGTCGCGCCTCCTCGGGGGCCTCGCCTTCTCGTGGGCCACCTCCCGCGCCATCGGCGTCTCCGTCTCCGACAGCCAGTGCGGCTACACCGCCCTCGCCCGCGCCGCGTGGGCGCGGCTCGACCTCGACCGCCTCTGGCCGCGGTACGGCTACCCGAACGACCTCCTCTCCCAGCTCGCCCTCCGCGGCCTGCGCATCGCCGAAGTGCCGGTGCGCGCCGTCTACGGTGACGAGATCAGCCGCCTCAAGCCGCGGCACGTCCCGGTGGTCGCCGCCGTCGTCGCGCGGGCGTGGGTGCGCCGGCTACGCGCGGCGCGATTGGGTTAGCATCGCCCCCTCGATGGTGCGCCGCGCGATCGCCCTGCCTGCCGCTCTCGCGGCGATGGTCTTCACCACCGCCGCGAACGCCGGGCCCGAGACGTCCCTGCGAAACTTCGCCAGCGAGACCGTCGAGAGCGGCGTCCGCTCCGTCGGCATGGGCGGCGACGGCGCCACCACCGGCAACTACGCCCTCGTCCTGCGGGATCCCGAGACCGCCTCCATCGCCGCGGGCGTCGCTCGCTACGAGGACACCGCGAACGCGATGTCCTTCGTCGCGACCTCGTTCACGACCCCGCTCTTCTGGGGCGGCGCGGCGCTGTCGGTCACCGGCGTCTCGCAGTACGCCAGCAGCATTCGCGTCTGGGACGACACGGCGCCGACGCCGCTCGCCCCGCCCTCCCTCGGTGACGGCTCGAGCCAGGCCGCGCAGGTGGTCCTGGCCAAGCCGCTCTGGCCCGGCGTCTCGCTGGGCCTGATGCTCTCCTACGCGCAGTCGCAGATGACGCTCCTGCCGCTCTCGGGGACGCCGGCGATTCGCTACTCGACGTCGTGGCTCCCCTCCGGAGGCGCGGGGCTCCACTGGCGCCCGGACGAACGGTGGGAGCTCGGGGCGCGCATCACCGTCGTGAACGACGAGGAGACGCGCGACGACGCGAGCGGTCTGCGGTCGGGCCTCGTGCGCGCGTACGACGCGCGCCTCGGCGGCGGGTGGTCGCCGTGGCGTGGGACGCGCCTCGACGCGGGCTTCGTGGTTCGCCAGGAGGCGAGCGACGTCGACGCGGCGCTCCGCCTCCCGAGCACGTCGTTGAAGGTGTTCCCCACCGTGGGCGTCGAGCAGACGCTCGTGCGCCGGCGGGTGTGGGTGCGGGCCGGCCTCGACGAGCGGACGTGGACGACGGGCCTCTCCCTCCGCGCGCGCCCGCTGACCATCGACGTCGCCTACGTCTACGGGATCGCCCTGTCGCGCATCGACGAGCTCTTCGGCCAGCGCAACGCGAGCCTCCTCGCCTCCCTCCGCGTCGATCTCTGACCGGCGTCGCGCGCCCTCAGCGCGCCCGGTGCGAGTCCACGATCCGGTCCGGGTACTTGCGCATCACGTCCACCCGCGTCGGTGGGATGAGCTGGTCCACGATCGGCTCGAGGGGCTTCACCTCCAGCGTGCCGAGCAGAATGCGATCCTCGCCGTCGTTCGGGCCGCTCACGACCTCGAGGCGCCGACGAAGACCTGGTAGGTCCCGGCGGTGACGGTGAACGGCGGCAGCTGGAGGAGCACGCGGTCCTCCAGCGTCTGGCCGGCTTGCCACCGATTCGCCGGGTACATCCAGTCGCCCGGGACGTGATCCGACGGGATCTGCTTCCCCGGTCGCACGAGGTGCACGAAGAAGTAGAGATCCTTGTCCATCGCCCCCGGCAAGCGCCACCACGTCGTCACGAACGCCTCGTGGTGCTCCAGCGTCTGCGCGGTCGTCTCCGAGCCGAGGAGCTCGAGCCCTCCCGCCAGGGTCGCCTTCACGCCGCCGACCCCGGGCGGGGCGGCGTCGAGCACCACCTCGCGCGGCGTCTGGTCCCACAGGTCGCGCCTCCGCCACAGGGCCAGGTAGTACGAGCTACTGCGCGGCCACGTGCGGACCGGCACGTACCGCTCGCGGAAGCGCGGGTCGTCCCAGATGCCCCACTGGAACGAGTTTCCGGCATAGTGGTCGCCGAACGCGCCGCCGGTCGGGTCCTGGTCGAACTCCTTGGCGAGCCTCGCCTCGTCGCCCCTCGGCGTGTAGATGGTCAGGATGGCCCACTCGGGCGCGCGGCCGAAGAAGTAGTCGCGCATCTGCGCGTCGAACACGGCCTGCTTCTTTCCGTCGTCCGCGTTGACGAAGGCGTGCAGGCCCATGTCGTGGCGCGCGTGCGCCACCGTCTTGTCGACGAGCCCCACGAAGTCGAGGAAGTCGATGTCCGGCGCGTGGTACGGCGTCGAGCCCATGTCCTGGAACGCCACGAGCCCTCCGGGCCGCTCGTGGCGCACGAGGAACTTGCCGAGGTCGGGATGGAACGTCCCGGCCAGGTCGCCGTGGCCGTTGAAGCCGTTCACCTCCTTGTAGGTGAACTCGAAGTTCGCCCGCGAAGCGATCAGCACCGCGCCCCAGCCGACCGCATAGCCGAACATCCGCGGCACCGAGCCCTCCACGTCCCGCCGCAGCATGCGCAGCACGGCCTCGATGAGGTTCTGCATGCCCAGCGCCGCGAGCACGCACAGGAACGGCAGCGCCGGCAGGTAGAGCCGGTGCCACTGCATCTCGTCGACGCCGACCATGACGATGTACGCCATGAACGCCACCGCGATGATCGCCATCGTCGCCGTCTCCACGCGGCGGCGCTTGCTCGCGAACGCCAGCGGCGCGACCACCGCGAGGAGCCCGGTGTGGTTGAACGCGAACATCCCCTGGAGGCTGCGCAGCCCCTCGTGCCACACCGACGCGGCGCTGCTCGTCTTCGCGTAGAAGGTGTTCGGCACGAGCGACCCGTAATAGAGCAGGCGGAACGTGTGGCACGGCACGGTCACCGCGAGGATGCCCGCCACGTAGAGCCACTCGGCGCGGGTCACCTTCCGCCGCCGTAGGGCGTCGACGACGAGCGGGAGCCCCACGAGGATGGCCATCAGGTGCAGCTCGGGGCGCGTCATGCACGCCGCACCGAGGATCAGCCCGGCGTAGAGGTAGCGCTTCTCGGGTTTCGGCCGCTCGCGCGACGTCCACAGAAGGAGAGCGCCGGCGATCGGCAGGAGCGCGCCCAGCGCCTGCTCCAGGCCGCTCTGCGCCCACAGGACGAAGCTCGGCGACGTCGCCAGCCAGAAGGCACCCCAGAGGTGCGCGCCCGCCCGACGCTCGCCGTTGATCACGGCCGTCATGCGCGCCGTCGCGAGCAGGCAACCGACGCCCAACAGCGTCCCGAGCACCTCGCACACCTGGAAGAGGTCCCACCCGAGCGCCTCGAACGGCGCCACGACGAACACCCAGAGGAAGTTCGTGAATCCCTCGACCCGCTCCCCGTGGTTGAACACGAGGCCCTGGCCGGTCACCAGGTTGTGCGCGTAGCGGAAGGAGATGTACGCGTCGTCCTTGATGAACTCGAGCACGACGAGGATGCCCGCCACGAACGGCAGCGCCGGCGACAGGTACGTCAGGCGGCGCAACCACCGGTTCAATCGGTCGTTCGCGACCGCGTCCTCGGGCTCGTCCGGGGCCGGCGCCGTCTCGTCGTCGCCCGTCCGGCGCCGCATCGCGAGCCACACCGCAATCGCCGTCGCGACCGCGATCGCGACGAGCCAAGGCATCAGCGGCCGGAACGGGCCCATCACCGTCTGCTGGTGAATCTGCCCCTCGGAGAACGTGCGGGTCGCCCCGTCGGTCCCGTGCGCCACGATGTCGAGCCAGGCCACGAGCACCCGCTGGTCCGGCGGGTGCGGGTCGATGACGGGGAGCCGCGCGCCGCCGTTGCGGTCGTACATCCCGACGAAGACCGGGTACCGCCCGACCGCCACCGACGCCGGGATGGGGATGCTCACGGTGTGAACGACGTCCTGGTCGCCCCAGCGCGTCGCCGGCACGTCCGGCGGGCCATCGCGCCCGGTGCGGAAGTCGTCGAGGCCGCCGCCCTCCGATTCGACGTGGACGAAGAACCAGTCGTCCGACGAGAGGGCGTGCTTCGCGTGGAGATGGAGCGTGAGCGTCGCGCTCTCGCCGCGGGTCACCTCGCGGGGTACGGAGGCGCTCGTGAGCTCGAGGTCCTGGGCGAAGAGGACGCGGCCGGTCGCCAGAGCGAAGACGGCGACGCCGGCGAGGGCCAGGGCGAGGAGGAGAAGGGGCCAGGGAACCCGGCGGCGGGAGGGCGCGGGCGCGGGCGCAGGCTCGGGCGTGGGCGCGGACGCAGGCTCGGGCGCGGGCGCGGGCGCGGACGCGGGCTCGGGCGCGGGCGCGGACGCGGGCTCGGGCGCGGAGCTTCGCTTGCGCTTCCTCGCCATCGGTCGGTCCGCTCAGCTCGCGCCGAGGGCCCGCTCGAGGATCGCGGGCACGTGCGCGAGCGCGTGGTCCAGGTCGAACAGCTCCCTCAGCTTCGCCGTCGTCAGCCTCTGCGTCACGTCGGCGTCGGCCGCGAGGAGCTCGCCGAAGCGCCCCTCGCCGCGCCATGCCTTCATCGCGTTGCGCTGCACGAGGACGTACGCCTCCCGCCGCGGCATCCCCGCCTCGACCAGCGCGAGCAGCACCGCCTCGCTGAAGTAGAGCTCCCCCGCGCGGTCGAGGTTCTTCTTCAGGTTCTCCGCGTAGACCACCAGCCCGTCGACCAGGGCCGCCGACCGATCGAGCATGAAGGCCAGCGTCGCCGTCGCGTCGGGCCCTATCATCCGCTCCACCGACGAGTGCGAGATGTCCCGCTCGTGCCAGAGGGCCACGTCCTCGAGCGCCGGGACGACCGCGGCTCGCACCACGCGCGCCAGGCCGCAGAGGTTCTCGCTCACGATGGGGTTCCGCTTGTGGGGCATCGAGCTGGAGCCCTGCTGCCCGACCGTGAACGCCTCCTCCGCCTCGCGCACCTCGCTCCGCTGCCAGTGGCGCACGTTCGTCGCGAGCCGCTCGATGCCCGCCGCGACGAGCGCCAGCGCGGCGAAGTACGCGGCGTGGCGGTCGCGCGCCACGATCTGCGTCGCGACCGTCTCGGCTCCGAGGCCGAGGCGAGCGAGCGCCTTCGCCTCGATCGCCGGCGACAGGTGCGCGTACGTCCCCACCGCGCCGGCGATCTTGCCCACCGCGATCTCGCGCCGCGCCGCCTCGAGCCGCGCCTTGCCGCGCGCGATCTCCGCGTGGTGCCCCGCGAGGGAGAGCCCGAAGGTGACCGGCTCCGCGAAGATCCCGTGGCTCCGGCCGATCATCGGCGTCTTCGCGTGCTCGCGGGCGCGCCGGGCGAGCGCGGCGAGGACCTCGTCGCACCGGGCGAGCAGCAGGTCGGCCGCGTCGCGGAGCAGGATCGCGAGCGACGTGTCGAGCACGTCGCTCGACGTCATCCCGCGGTGCAGCCACCGGGCCTCGATGCCCGCCAGCTCCTCCACGTGGGTCAGGAAGGCGATGACGTCGTGCTTCACCGTCTTCTCGATCGTGTCGATGCGCGCGGGGTCGAGCGCGAGGTTCTTCGCGCGGATCCCGGCCGCGGTCCCGGGCGGGACGAGCCCCGCCTCCTCCATCGCCTCGCACGCGGCGAGCTCCACCTCGAGCCACACCGCGAACCGGCGGGAAGGGGACCACAGCTCGGCGAAATCGGCGGGCGTGTAACGCGGAATCACCCCGCTGCGAGTACCACAGCTGCCGCCCGGGGTCGCGTGTCGGAGAAGGGCCCCCGCTCAGGCTCGGCCATAGACGGGGAGGGCCACGCCGCTGATGTCCCGCGCCTCGTCGCTGAGGAGAAATGCGACGACGCCCGCGGCCGAGGGGAGGCTCACCCACTTCGCCGGATCCACCTTGGGCATCGCCGCGCGGTTCGCCGGCGTGTCCATCGTGCTCGGGAGGACGGCGTTGACGCGGACGCCGGCCGACAGCACCTCGGCCGCCACCGCCTGCGCGAGCGCGACCACCGCCGCCTTCGACGCGGCATACGCCGCCGACCCGGCGCTCGTCGCGGGCTCGACCGCAGCGCGCGAGCCCATGACGACGATGCTCCCGTGCTTCTTCGCGACCATCGGCGGGAGGAGCGCCCGCA
>JBEKGQ010000640.1:0-4534 GCA_050012715.1 Polyangiaceae bacterium | reverse complement strand
CGAGCCGTTCGTCGAGGCCTACCTCACCGGCGAGACCCCCAGCCCCTGCACGGCGTGCAATCGCGGCGTGAAGCTCGGTGAGCTCTTCGACCTCGCCGACCGCCTCGGCGCGTCGCGAGTGGCGACCGGTCACTACGCGCGCATCACCGGGAGCGCCGGCGGCGCGCCCCGGCTCGCGATGGGTGCGGACGCGGCGAAGGACCAGAGCTACTTCCTCTACGCGACCCCGCGCCGGTGGCTGGAGCGCCTCGTGTTCCCGCTCGGCGATTCGACCAAGGCCGAGGTGCGAGCCGAGGCGCAGGCGCGCAGGCTCCCGGGCGCCGGCAAGGGGGAGAGCCAGGAGCTCTGCTTCGTCGGCACCGGCGCACATGCGTACGCGGACTTCGTCGCCGAACGGGCTTCGTCGCGGGTGCGGCCCGGGCCCATCGTCGACGAGGCGGGGAACGTCGTCGGCACCCACGAGGGGGTCCACCGCTTCACCATCGGGCAGCGCAAGGGGCTCGGCGTCGCGCTCGGCAGCCCGGCGTTCGTGACCCGCATCGATCCGCAGCGGGCGACGGTGCACCTCGGACGCGAGGACGCGCTGCAGGCTCGCGGCGCGGCGCTCTCGGACGTCGTGTTGGGCGACGGCGTGTCCCTACCGACGCGCGCCCGCGTCCGCGTCCGCTATCGCCACGAGGGCGACGGAGCGCTCGTGGAGGCCGACGGCCGAGGCCGCGCCGTGGTTCGGTTCGACCGGCCCGTACGCGCGGTGACGCGCGGGCAGATCGCCGTGCTCTACGACGGCGATTGCGTGCTCGGCGGTGGCCGCATCGCGGGCACTGTCGAGGGTGAGTGACACACGCCCTTCTGCTCGCTCATCTCGCGCGCTACCCTGAGGGGCGTGCGGCGCGCCGTCCCACTGGCCATCCTCGCGACGCTGGCCGCCGCCGTCGCGCCAGGGTGCTCGCTCGGCTCCGGGACGGGGACTTGCGTGGGCACGCTCGACGTCCCCGACTGCTGGTCGGGCGACTTCGATCTCCACCCCGACTTCTTCGCGGCAGTCCCGGGCGCGACGCCGGAGTACCCGCAGACGCTCAACGACGCGCTGCAGATCCGCATCCAGCATGGCGGCGACTACGAGACCTTCAGCGACGGCGTCATCATCCTCGTCGACGACGCCGGCCAGATCCGCGGGGACAACGACGCGAACGGGAACCCCCGCCCCAGCCTGCTCGGCCAGACGCTCATCGTCGGGTTGCCCCCGAGCGTCCTTCCGGCGGGCGTGCCGGTCACCGCCGTCGCGTCGCCGCGGGTCGTGAGCGCGGCGCTCTACCTCGACAACACCTGCCGCACCCAGAACGACGCACTCTATGCGATGGACGCCGTCTCCGGGGTCGATCCGGACGGGGAGTGTCGGGCTCCGGAGGGGGGTGACCCTCCCCTCCAGTGCCCTGCCCCCGCGAGCGCGACCTCCGCGGACGCGGGCGTCGTCGTCTACGCGGACGCAGGCAGCGCCGGGGCTATCCCCGGCAACATCGGGACGAGCACCATCACGTTCACGCACCTCTTCGACGGCAACCCCGACGAATCGGACTCGAGCCAGCGCCTCAGCGAGGGCACGTTCGACTTCTACCTCGCCGACCCGCGCAACATCTGTCCCGGGGGCCTCGGCCCTCCCCCCCGGTGCGAGGGACACCTCCACGGGACATTCTCCTTCTACTTCCAGCGTGGACGGCCGGCGCAGCCGTTCCCCTGAGGCATGACCGAAACGCCCGACACGAGTAGCCACCCGCACACATCGGTAACGAGCCATCACCCGCGGACCCTTGCTTGCGTGCCCCTGGCATGGCCGATACCCTGACCGATAGGTGCGGAGAGTCTCGCCTTCTCGTGCGACGGTCGTGCGCACGGGGGTCGCGTTCGTCGTCATGGCGACGTGCGCGGGTCCCGTGTATGCGCAAAGTTCCGCGTCCACGGCCCCGCCGGCCAGCGCGAAGGCGCTCCAGCGTGCGCGTGAAGCGTGGGACGGCGGCGACTTCGACCTGGCGCCGAGCCTCTACCAGCGCGCGCTCGACGCAGGCAGCCTCCGGCGCGCCGACGTGCTCGAGGCGTACGTGCGCATGGGCTCGGCCCTCGCGGTGGCGGGCAAGACGCGCCTCGCGCTCATCGCGCTGAAGCAGGCAGCGTTGCTCGACCCGGTCTTCGTCGTGCCGCCCGAGGCGGGCAAGAAGGCCGCGGCGGTCGCCGACAAGGCGCGCAAGGCGCAGCACCGCGTGGGAGCGCTCGCCATCACGGCGCAGGTCCCGGACGAGGTGCCGGCGGGAGCCGCGTTCGCGGTCGACGTCACGCTCGCCCCGGGTCACTCGTACCTCGTCGACTCCGTCGGCCTCACCGTCCGCGATTCGCTCGCATCGCACACCTTCCAGCAAGACTCGCCACCGGAGGTCAACGTCCACTTCGACGTCCCCCTCCGCATGACGCTGCCTGACGCGTCGCTGCTCGTGCGCGTCCAGGCCGTCGATGCGCACAACAACGAGCTCATCTCGTCCGAGAAACACGTGCACGTCGCCAAGCCGGTCGTCTTGCCGTCACCGGCCCTGGCGGCGCTCGGCCCCGAGCGGCCCGCGCACAAGAAGGACCACGTGTCGTCGGGGGGATTCTGGGCGACCGCCTGGCCGTACGTCATCGGGGGAGCAGCCCTCGCGGCGGGCGGAGTCGCGGTCTACTTCGCGACGCGCCCGACCGACGAGGTCCGCGTCGGAGCCGCCAGCGTCGAGCTGGTTCACTGAGGAGGGGAGGAACGATGCCGCAAGACCGCGCCCAGCTCCCCTTCCCTCCGTCGCCCGACAGCGGCGAGTCGGATCAGGCCCCGGGCGGCCGACAGGCGCCCTTCGCGGGGGGGACGTACTTCCTCGGGCGCTACCGCGTCGTCGACGAGATCGGCGTCGGCGGGATGGCGAGCGTGCACCTCGCCCGCATGGACGGGCCGGGCGGCTTCCAGAAGTGGGTCGCCATCAAGCGAATCCACCCCCACCTCGTCGAGGACGAGACGTTCGTGAACATGTTCCTCGACGAGGCGCGCGTCGCGGCGCGCATCTCGCACCCGAACGTGGCGACCGTCTTCGAGCTGGGCAAGCACGAGGACACTTACTGGATCGCGATGGAATACCTCCATGGCGAGCCGCTCCGCGAGGTGATGCGCCGCACCGAGGAGCTCGGCCAGCCCATGCCGCCGGAGATCGCGTGCCGCGTCATCGCCGACGCCGCCGAGGGCCTGCACTCGGCCCACGAGCTTCTCGGCAAGAACGGTGAGAAGCTCGGCCTCGTCCACCGCGACGTGACGCCGCACAACCTCTTCGTCACCTACGACGGGAGCACGAAGGTCGTCGACTTCGGCATCGCGAAGTTCAGCTCGCGCATGGCCAACACGCGCGCCGGCACGCTCAAGGGCAAGCTCGCGTACATGTCGCCCGAGCAGGTGGCCGGCGAGCCCATCGACCGGCGCACCGACGTGTTCGCCCTCGGCGTCGTGCTTTGGGAGCTGACGACGGGGCAGCGCCTCTTCCGGATGGAGAGCGATCTCGACACGCTCGCCAAGGTCCAGGAGTGCAACGTGCCACGCCCGAGCACCATCGTGCGCGGCTACCCGATCGACCTCGAGAAGATCGTCATGAAGGCGCTCGCGAAGACCAAGAACGAGCGGTACCGCACGTCCCGTGAGTTCTCGCGCGCGTTGCAGTCGCTGCTCATGCGACGCGGGCTCTTCGTCGCGAGCGACGAGGTGGCGGCGTACATGGCCTCGGTCTTCAGCGATCGCATCCAGAAGCGCGAGGCACACCTGCGCTGGGCGGCCGAGGTCACGCAGACGCTCGACATCGACAAGCTCAAGGGCATGCCCACGTCGCCGTGGCAGACGGAGGACGGCTCGATCCTCACGTACAACTCGGAAGTACAGGCGTCGCAGCCGAACACGGCGCGTGGGCCCCCGCGTCCCGCCGCCGGCGCACCCGCGCCCGAGCCCGTACCGCCCTCGGCGGCTGCTCCCGTCACAGCTCGCCCGCCGCAGATGAAGGCGACGCTGCGCGGTCCAGGCGTCGTGGCGCCACCCGCGCCCGCCCCGCGGCCGAACGCCCTGCCGAGGCCGGTCGACCCGATGCGCTCCGAGGACCCGCCGACACTGTCGGCGCGCAAGAGCGCGACGCCGCCGCTCGCCTCGCCGGCGCCGCCGCGGGCGCAGCCTGCTCCGAGCCCGAGCTACGACGACGACTTCGACGACTCCGGTGACACCATCGTGAGCAGCTCGATGCCGGAGATGGAGGAGCTTCGCCGCATGCCCCCGCCGGCGGCGGCGCACGCGCCGCTGCCGACCGCAGGTCTCGCTCCGCTCGGCGTGACGCAGACCCACGCCGCGTCGCCCGTGGCGATGGCCTCCGGCCCGCGCAGCCTTCCGCCGCGACTGCCCACGCCGCCGCCATTGCCGCCGGTGGTCGTCCCGTCGGGCATGCCGATCGAGCCGATCGACGGCGATCTCTCCCGGACCGCCGTGGCCGAG
>JBEKGQ010000639.1:0-4536 GCA_050012715.1 Polyangiaceae bacterium | reverse complement strand
GTGACGCGCGTGCTCCATCGCGGCGCGAACGCCGAGTGGCAGAAGCTGCACGCGGGCGACGACGACGCGAGGGAGCCCCTCTACCAGAACCAGTTCGAGGTCATCCCGGCCGCGACGCTCTTCCGGCCGCCCCGCGTCACGCGCCGCCCGCACATCCACGGCGTGCAGACGGCGACGGTGGTCGGCCCCGCGGGCGAGGAGATCTACGTCGACGCCAACTGCCGGGTGAAGGTGCAGTTCCACTGGGATCGCCTCGGCAAGAACGACGACAAGAGCTCGTGCTGGGTGCGCGCAGCGCAGACGTGGGCGAGCGCGTCGTTCGGCGCGATGTTCATCCCGCGCATCAACGACGAGGTCGTCGTCACGTTCCTCGAGGGCGACCCGGATCAGCCGCTCATCGTCGGCAGCATCTACCACGGGACGAACGTCCCGCCCTACGGGCTGCCGGACAACAAGACCCGGAGCACGATCAAGACGAACAGCTCGCCGGGCGGCGGGGGCAGCAACGAGCTGCGGTTCGAGGACAAGAAGGGGGCGGAGGAGGTCTATCTCCACGGGCAGAAGGACTGGACCATCCTCATCGAGAACGACAAGAACCAGACGGTGGGCCACGACGAGACCGCCCACGTGAAGCACGACCGAACCAAGAACGTCGACAACGACCAGACGGCGACCATCGGCCACGACGACACGCTCGAGGTGAAGAACGACCAGACGATGACGGTCGACCACGACCAGTCGCTGACCGTGAAGAACAACCGGACGACGACGGTCCAGAACGATCACACCGAGAGCGTCTCCGGCAACCAGAGCGTCACCATCACCAAGGCCCAGACCGTCGCCATCAGCGACAAGCAGGCCATCACCGTCTCGAAGACGCGGTCGCTCACCGTGACCGGCGACGTCTCCGAGACGTTCCAGGCCAAGCTCACCGTGTCCGTGACCGGCGACGTCTCCGAGACGATGAGCGCCAAGCGCACCGTCTCGGTGAGCGGCGATCACTCCGAGACGATCAGCGGCAAAGAGGCCATCAACGTCAGCGGCGACTCGGTCGAGACGGTGGGGGGCAAGAAGACGTTCACCGTCACCGGGAACGTGACCATCACCTCGGGCGCGAGCACGGTGACGATCAAGCCCAGCGGAGAGATCAGCATCCAGGGCGTGAAGATGTCGATCGAGGCGAGCGGGCCGCTCGCCATCAGCGGCGCGACGGTCGACGTCAAGTCCGACGGGCCGGCGACGTTCAAGGGCGCCATGGTCACGAGCAGCGCCGACGCGAACTACACGCTCAAGGGCGCGATGGTCACGCTCGACGGCCAGATGGTGAGCATCGGATGAGCGCGGCCACCATGAGCACGAGCCCGAGCAACGAAGGCGCTCCCGTGGGTCCCGGCGAGCCGCTGCCTCTCGCCGGCGCGAGCGCGCTGCTCGACGGGCTGCTCGAGGCCGGCGACGCGGCGCTCCGGCTGTGGGCGCCGGCGTTCGTCGCGCTCGATCGCGGTGAGGTGCCGTGGCTCACGGTGGGTGCCGCGGGCCGCCCCGACGAGCTGGCCCGGCTCGCCCTCGACCGGCGCGCGTTCGTGGTCGCGGTCGACGTCCGCGGCGGAGCCGCACGGGTCGTGCGAGGCGCGGTCCGCGAGGGAGCGTCGCCGAGGCTCCCCGCCACCCCCGGCTTCGAGGGCGGTCTCGGCCCCGCGCCCGGCCCGCGTGAGGCGATGGTCGCCGGCTTCGCGATGTGGGACCGGCGAGCCCCGTGGCCCGCAGGGACGTACGCGGTCGTCGCGATGGCGGCGAACCGAGCGTCGCCACGCGCCGAGCTCGTCGTCGGACGGGCGGCGACGACCGTCGATCCCGCAGCGGACTCCGTCGATTCCGAGTCCCTCCGCGTGTGGCCGCCGCCGGATCCGGCGGGCAACCTCCCTCACTACCGGCCCCTGCCCGAGTCGCCCCCCGTGCCGCCGGAGCCGGGGATCACGCTCGTCGCGCCCCGCGTGGCCCCGGGGGGAAGGGCCGTGGTCCACGGGTCCTTCCGGGCGCGCCTGCGGCCCCAGTGGGTCGTCCAATACGGCGCCGTCGTTCCCCTCACGCTCGTCCTCACCGGGAGCGAGGACCCCGCGCCGATCGTCCTCTCGCTCCGGATTCCGAGCTTCGACCGCGACGCTTCGGCGAGCCCGGCCCCGACGATCACGGGGCGCTTCGCGCTCGACCTGATGCAGCTCGCGCCGCTGGCGACCGCGCCGCAGACCTGGTTCCTGCACGCCCTCACGTCCGACGCATCGGCGGGACCGTGGCCCATCGCCGTCACCGCGGGCGGAAAGGCAACGCCATGAGCCCTACGTCGTCGATGGTCGTCGAGACGCTGTGGTCCAGCGGAGAGCCGGTCTACGCCGTGCTCGACGGCGCGCGCGACGAGCGCGTCTTCCTGATGGCCCGCGCGAGCGGCCTCCCCTACGCGTGCCTCTACGCGGGGGCGATCCCCCACGAGCTCGCCGAGGTCGCGCCCTACCTCGTGGCGCTCGAACGCGGCCATCCGTTCGTCGAGGAGCTGCTCGAGGACGGCTGGGGCCGGAGCTGGGGAGTCTTCGCCACCGGCCGCTGCGACCTCGAGTCGCTGCGACGGCACCTGCGCCGCTTCATGCGGGTCAAGCTCGAAGACGGCAGGACGCTCGTGTTCCGCTTCTACGATCCGCGCGTGCTTCGCCTCTACCTGCCGACCTGCACCGCGGCCGAGCTGGCGACGTTCTTCGGGCCGATCTCGCGCGTCGTCATGGAGGACTCCGATCCTTCGCGCGTCGTCGTGTTCGCGGAGAGCGGGGGGGCGTGGAGCGCGAGCAAAGTCGCGCTGCCGAGCCGCGCGGAGCACGTCGCAGTCGAATCCCCGGGGCAGATGTGATTCACTCCCCAACTCGTCTCCGGAACCAACCGAGGTAGATCCGTGGCGGACGTCTTCGAAACGAGCCGGGTGGTGCTGCGATGCACCGTCGTCCGGGGCCAGTCGAGCAGCAACCAGGCCACGTTCAAGGTGATGCGCGGGGGAACGCAATTCCTCACGCAGGACGTCGCGCTGACCGGCGACAACGCGTACCTCACCATCGAGAAGCTGCCCGAGTGCAAGCCGGACGAGCCGAACTGGGACCTCACCTACAAGGTGACGTGCGACGGCCACGACTACGACGGGGCGGAGACGACCAAGGTCTGGCCGCTGAAGCTGAAGCTGAAGGCGGTCGACGACAAGGCCGCCGCGGTGAAGGGCGTCAAGTTCGCGATCACGCAGAAAGGCGAGCAGCGCTTCGCCCAGACGCGCCCCGACGGTACGATCGTGCACTATCTGCGGTGGCCGGCCGACTACACGCTCGACGTCGTCGGCGCGTTCTGGCTGGTGAAGTGGAACAAGCAGACGAATCGCGACCTGGAGGCCGAGGTCGACGACCGCGTGACCCCGGACTTCGAGGCCCCCGACCAGCCGAAGGACAAGAAGCAGTACGTCAACCTCGACTCGGCCACGAATGGGGCCGACGGTAGCGGGCACACCATCACGTTCAAGGTCTACGCGAAGGACCCCGCCGGAGGCTCGGGCAAGGGCGGCAAGGCCACGAACAAGATCTGGGTCGAGGTCACCTTCGGGCGCGAGAGCACGCGCAATAGTCCCCTGCCGGCCGTCACCGGGCTCACCAACCTGCAGACGGTGACCCCGAACAAGAAGTTCACGGGGTACGTGACGCTGCCGAGCGACGCCGGTACCGCGACATTCACCGTGGAGCTCGGGTTGGCGGGCGGCGACACCTGCACGGTGAGCCTCGGCGGCACGTCCAAATGCGGCGAGGTGAAGCGCGAGTTCGTGAACTGGCGCAAGATCTACTACGAGATCATGGCGCCGGACTTCATGCCCCTCGAGGACAACGGCGGCAAGAAGGACCTGCCCGCCAACGCGCGCACGCACATCACCAACCGCGTGAAGGACGCTTGCTTCGAATACGAGCTCCTGGCGACGCACGTCTTCACCGAGGCCGAGGCCCCCACCGGCACGGTGTTCGACAGCGCGTACTTCGGCGCCGCCGCCGGCACGAAGACGTACCTCCTCACGGACTTCACGTTCAAGAGCTACCCGAAGACGTTCGTGAAGACGAAGGCTCCGCGGCAGATCTGCCTCAAGCTATGCAACAAGAACTTCTTCTTCGACACCGGCGGCCCGACGCCGAACTTCTTCAAGGACGCCACGGCGCTCACCGTGGACCTGGCCATGCCGGCCGGTTACTTCTTCGTGAAGTCCGCTCACTCCAACGGCGGCAACGCGGTGAAGTACGTCAAATGGGCGGCGAAGATCACCGCCGCCACCTACTTCAAGTTCCCGACGCTCGAGTGGAAGGACGCCGCGAACCCGACGACCGCCGGCGCGGTCAACGGCCACGTCATCATCCACGAGATGCTGCAGGACCAGAGCCTCGATCTGACGTTCGAGAAGCCGATGATCGGCCACATCAAGACGAAGCTGAGCGACGCCGAGCAGGCGAAGATCCAGCCCTTCATCGACGGCCT
>JBEKGQ010000638.1:0-4541 GCA_050012715.1 Polyangiaceae bacterium | reverse complement strand
CGCTTGTACCTCAGCACGAACTGCAGGCCTTTCGGACACGGGCACGAGCCTTGTCCGCGTGATGCACCCCTTCCACCCGCTCAACGGACGGCAGCTTGTCTGCGTCGGTGAGCGATACAATCGGTACGGTACCCGGCTCCTGCTGCGGGTCGACGAGGAGCAGGTCTGTTCGGTGCCGCGGCCGTGGACCGACCTCGTCGCGCCCGACCCGGAGGTCGTCCTCGGCGAGGGTCGCGCGCCATTCCGGGTCGTCGATCTGCTGGAGCTCGCCGACCTGGTGTCGCGCCTCGTCGAAGGGGAAGCTCGGCCCGATTGGCGTAAGGCAAACGATGCCGCACATGTAAAGCTAACTGCGCCGCTTGCCGAACCATCATGCGGGATGGAGGCTGGTACGTCCCGCGTACGCGCTCAACGACAGGTAGTAGCTGTACTTGACAGCGGTCACATGAGCGGCGTAATTGTCATGTCGACCACGACGGAGGTCCCGTGCCGAGACGAGGCGCCCGCGCAGACCCAAAGACGGCGGCACTCCGCGAGGAGGGCACGTTGAACCCGTCCCCCGACAGGGTCAGCGACACGAAGTTCCGGCCGGGCGACTTTTTCGACCCGCGAGACATCGTGCAGGTGAAGTACGAGATGCTCCGCCGCGTGTCGGTCGACAGCCTGTCGGTCACGCAGGTCACCGCCGAGTACGGAGTCTCGCGCCCGACGTACTATCAGACCAAGGCGAGCTTCGACGACGCCGGCGTTGCCGGACTGGTGCCGAAGAAGAGGGGCCCCCGCGGTCCGCACAAGCTTCAGGGTGAGATCCTGGCCTTCGCCGAGAAGCAGGTCGTCGTGGGCGAGCCGCTCCGAGCGCGCGAGTTGGCGGCGCTCATCCGGCGGGAGTTTTCGGTCGACGTCCACCCGAGAACGATCGAGCGGGCGCTCGGCGGAAAAAAAACTCCGCAGCGGGAGCCAGAGCCGGGGTCGAGGAAGCCGCGGCGCGCGTGAGCGTGACCGAGCAGTACGAGGCATTGCGGACCACTGCTCTTGGCGAGCGGCTTCCCCTCGGGGCGAGGAGCGGCCTCGCCCTCCTGCTCCGACGCGGCATGTGGGCGTGGGCGCAAGCGGCGGTCGCCCCGAGCGCGCCACTGCGTCCGCTGGCATCGTCGCTTCCAAGTTCTACCGCTCCTGACGAACAGCGAACCATCATCCACCTTTTCGCGGCACTGGCGATGAAGGCCGCAGCACCGAGGACCCATGAACGAAGCGCGCAAAGTCCAGTCGCATCATCTCGAGCGTGAGGCCTACCTCTACATCCGACAGTCGTCGATGAAGCAGGTGATCGAGAACGTCGAGAGCACCAAGCGTCAGTACGCGCTTCGAGCGCGCGCGACGGCGCTCGGCTGGGCCGATGATCGCATCGTGGTGATCGACTCCGACCAAGGGGAGTCCGGCGCATCCGCGGCGTGGCGCGAGGGGTTTCGGCGCCTGGTTACGGACGTTGGGCTCGGGCGCGCCGGCATCGTGATGGGACTCGAGGTCTCGAGGCTCGCGCGGAACAATGCTGACTGGCATCGGCTGCTCGAAATCTGCGCGCTGGCGAACACGCTGATCCTCGATGAGGATGGCGTGTACGACCCGAGCCACTTCAACGACCGGCTCCTTCTCGGCCTCAAGGGAACGATGAGCGAGGCAGAGTTGCACGTCCTGAAGGCGAGACTACGCGGCGGGATCCTGAATAAGGCCCGGCGCGGTGAGTACCGATGCGTTCTCCCCACGGGTCTCGTCTACGATGAGAACGGTGCTGTCGTCCTTGATCCGGATGCACAGGTGCGGGAGACGATCGCGCACTTCTTCCAGACCTTCGTCCGGGCTGGCTCGGCGCACCAGACGGTCAAAGCGTTTCGAGATGAGGGCCTCCGCTTCCCCTCTCGGCTCCGCGCCCCCGACGGGGGTGTCATCTTCCGTCCGCTCACGGCATCGGCCGCGATGCGGACGCTGCGCAACCCGCGGTACGCAGGCACCTACGCGTACGGCCAGCGCGCCTACGGGCGGACGGTCGACGGGAAGAAGACCCACCAGAAGCGCGCGAGCGCCGATTGGCTCGCCTGCATCCCGAGCGCCCACCCCGGCTACATCACATGGGAGCGATATCAGGAGAATCTCAGGCTGCTGGCGGCCAACGGTCACGGTTACGACGCCGCGCGAGCTTCGCCACCGCGCGAGGGCGTCGCGCTCGTGCAGGGGCGCGCCGTCTGCGGCCGATGCGGGCAGCACATGCGGGTCCGATACCGGGACGCGAGAGGGAAGCTCGAGTCTTGGTACATCTGCGATCGCGCCACGGATTCCCGCGCCGAGCCGAACTGCCAGTCACTCGCGGGAGCTCCGATCGATGAGGCGCTCGGGCTCCTGGTCGCCGAGAAGATGACGCCGGCCGCCGTCGAGCTGGCGCTCGAAGTCCGCAGGGAGATCGAGGCTCGTCACGAAGAAGCGGATCAGCTTCGGTGCCGGGCGATCGAGAGGGCGCAGCTCGACGCCGATCTCGCGCAGCGCCGCTTCATGATGGTGGACCCTGCCAACCGGCTCGTCGCCGACACGCTCGAGTCGGGTTGGAATGAAAAGCTTCGTGCGCTGGCCAACGCGCGTGACGACCGCGAACGCGCGCGACGCGAGGATCGGATCGCGATCGACGAGACGATTCGCCAGCGACTCCTGGCGATGACGACGGACTTCGAGCGGCTGTGGTCTGCGCCGTCGACGCCGAACCGTGAGCGGAAGCGAATGCTCGCCTACCTCATCGAGGACGTGACGCTGGTGAAGCTACCTACAGAACGAACCACGAAGGTCCATGTCCGCTTCCGAGGCGGACAGACGACAACGCTTACGACCGTGAACCCGAAGGCCTCGTGGGAGAAGGTGAAGACGCCGTCGGAGGTCGTCGGACTCGTCGACCGGCTGCTTGACGACCACGTCTACGAAGGGATCGCCGACATCCTCAACGCGCGCGGACTACATCCTGGTGGGGCTGGATGGCCCGGGCGAGGTGGCGCACGATTCACGGCGGCGCGCGTGCAGTACCTCGTGCACACGTATGGGCTGCGTCCGCGCTTCGAACGACTGCGCGCACGCGGGCTTCTCACCAAGAAGGAACTCGCAGGCAGTCTCGGAATCCATGTGTCGACCCTCACGAGCTGGGTGAAGCACGGCATCATCAAGGCGCACGCGTACAACGGTCACGCGTGGCTCTACGAGAAGCCGTCTACTCACCCGACGAAGCACTGCAGCCGCTGGGATCGACTCACCGATCGGGCGGCCGCAATCCGTGGATCCTCGCGAGGGCCAAGGTCCTCCTCTCGAATCGAAGAAGGTGTAGTGTGAAGACGGTGGGTTGTACAGGAGGAGGAAGCCCCCTCGGTGCCAGAACAGCACCTTCACGCGGTCGCCGCGCTTGCCGACGAACGCGAACAGATGCCCGCTGAATGGATCGAGAGACCAGCCTTGAACGATGGAGAACAGACCGTCGTGGCCCGAGCGCATGTCCACCGGCTCCGACGCCAGGTAGACGCGCACCTGCGAGGGGAGTGAGAACATCGCTCAGCCACCACGAAGCGCGCTTACGAGCGCGGCCGCATACCCCACGTCCGTGTCTGACCCGAAGCGCACGACCACGCCAGACACCGCGACCTCTACCAATGCAGGGCTGGGCGGGCCCCCGACCGAGATCTCGATCGGCACCATCGACGTCCCGTGCGGTAACGCACGGCTATCACGTCGGACAGCGCTCGACCACCAGTGAAGGCTCGACACCGAAACGTCCTCGCAAGCTGCAAACTCGCGTGCGGTCAGCCCGCTCCGTCGCCACCGCGCCACCGTCTTCGTCCACCATTCCTTCGACCGTCGCTCTCGTCTCATGGCGCGATCGAAGGCCCCAATCTTGCCGCTCTTCAAGACGTGCCCGGTCGGACGGTTACGACTCAGTGAGCGTCCCTGCTCGAGGGCTAACGCGAACATGTTGGCGGAGCGGTATCTGAGGACGGCGCGGGCTGGTGCGCGCGTGGCGTTCGGTGTGGGTGTCGGTCAGCTGAACGCGTGCGGCTGCGGACGCTTTTAACGGCGGTTCTCGCAACGCTTGGAATGCATTGCGGCCAAGCGCTCGCTAGCGTCATAGATTCCACAACAAGTACGGGAAATAGCTACTATCTCCACTGATCATGCCCTGCGTGTAGCCACAGTTTGGGTTGTTATAATTTGGAACGTTTCACTGTACCAACTCACATCGTCAAGCACACTGTTGTAACTGTCCCAGCCGCCACTTCCCGTTCCAAACTGGGTCAGGGCGTTGAGTTCGAACACAAAATCGTATCCATGCATATCTGGCAAGCCATCGCAAGCGGCGAGCCCCTGCACCTCCAGAACGGCAACATCTGCCTTATTAAACAAGGTGTTCGTTGGCGTGGTCACCGTCAGATCCGCTAACTGATCATAGTTAATGTCGGTGGCCGTGCAGTACCACGTATCACCGTAGTCACTGCCGGACGGAGCCGTGACGTACATCA
>JBEKGQ010000637.1:0-4555 GCA_050012715.1 Polyangiaceae bacterium | reverse complement strand
GCGATGAGCCACGGCAGCGCCGTGAGGAGCGAGCGGTGGGCTGGTCGTGCCGTGCCACCGGTCCCCGACGGTTGCGGCACCCTGGGCGTCACGTGGCCTCGGCCTTGGCGATCGCGACGTCCAGATCGTACTCGTCGCGCCAGAGCGTCGCCTTGCTGCCCACCGTCCACTCCTCGAGCTCGCGGTCGTCGTCGCCCCGGAGAAATAGCGTCACGCGGCCGGCGCTTCGGTCGACCGCGGCGCGCACGCTCTCGATCTTTTGCTTGTGCTCGCGGTCGAGCGCGTCGGCGAGGCGGAGGATGGCCGCCAGGCCGCGCACCTTGCCGCGCGCCTCCTTGGTGAGGTCGCGAAAGTTCGGATGCGTCGTGTCGGGCGGGCCCTTGCGATGGTAGCGCGCGATGTTCGCCACGATCGCGCGCTCGTCCGGCGTGAGGCCCATGATGTCGGCGTGCTGGATGAGGTAGTAACTGTGCTTGTGATGGCCGCTGTAGTGGATGTAATCGCCGATATCGTGGAGCACCGCGGCCGCGCGGAGCAGTAGGCGGTCGCGCTCTCCGAAGGCGTGCACGCTGTGGAGGTCGTCGAAGAGCTGCGTCGCGAAGCGCGTCACGTGCTTCGCGTGCGCCTCGTCGAAGTGGTAGTGGCGGCCGAGGCGCTTGCACGCATCGAGCACGCGCTCCGCCTCGCCGGCCGAGTCCCACACGTGGAAGAACTTGTCGACGAGCTCCTCGAGGATGCCCGCGGCGAGGCCCACGCCCGGGGCGAGGATGGTCGTCTGGTCGAGCTTCTTCGCCAGACGGAGGAAGATCGCGGCCGCGGGGAGGATAGTGTCGGCGCGGTCGGGGCGGAGCTGCCACGCGTCGCGCCGCTCACTGTTCGACATGCTGCACATCTTCTTGAACAGCGCCTTCGCGCTGGCCACGTCGATGGCGCGCCCCTTGGCCGGGCAGAGATCGAACAGCGTGTCGACGTTTCCCCCCGTGCCGATCAGGACGTCGACCTTGCCGATCTTCGGCAGTACTTCCCCGAGGGCGCGGTCGATGGCCTCCTCGAGCAGGCGCTCGCGGCGGCGGTCGACGGTCTTCACGCCCTTCAGGTAGCCCTCGAGCATGCGTACGGTGCCGAGCGGGAGCGACATCGTCACGACCGACTCGCCCTTCTCGATCAGCGTCACCTCGGTGGATCCACCCCCCACGTCCACGAGGACCGCGCGCTGACCGCCGATGGGGATGCGCCGCGTGACCGCGAGCTGGATGAGGCGCGCCTCTTCGATACCCTCGATGGTCTCCAGCTCGACGTTCGCCTCGCGGCGCGCGCGCTCGACCAGGGTGGCACCGTTCTTCGCCTCGCGGACGGCGCTCGTGGCGATGGCGCGGTAGGCGTCGACCTTCGCGCGGTCCATCTCGGCGCGAAACTCGCGCAGCGCGTCGCACGCCTGGCCGATCGACGCGGGGGCGAGCCGCCCCGTCTGGAAGACCTCGGCACCGAGACGGACCGATGATCGGAGCGTCGCCAGGTCTCTCCACGGGCCGGCGCCTTCGCGCTCCGGGAGGAGGGGGAGCTGGTCGCGCCCGAGCCCGTTCGAGGGCGCCGATGCCTCGACGACGCGCAGCCGGAGCGCGTTGGAACCGACGTCGATGGCGGCGAAGCGCGGCATGAGCAGAGAAACTAGCGCGCTGGCTAGGCCATACGCTAGCGTTTGGAGCGGTGTTTGGTCGAGCTGCGCTCCTGACCGTCGCGGTGGTGTGCGCGAGCGCCGTCGGCGGCTGCGGAGACGGTCCGCCGAAGGCGCCGACCATCCTGCGCCCGCTCGACGAGCCACACGCGGTCGCGGTGATGGCGAAGGTGTTTCGCGAGCTCGGTCACGAGCCCGTCCGTAACCGCATCATCAAGTTCGGCCCGAACGACGCAGAGCTCAAGCTCGACGTCGCCGCGAAAGACAAACGCTTCGGCATCGCCTACATCACGTGGCAGGACGCCGACAAGCTGGGGGACGAGCTTCCCAAGCGGCGCGATCCGGACGCCATCATCGTGGTCCGCGGCAACGGCGACGACGACGACGTCCACGCTGCCCTACTCTTCGCGGCGGACTACATGCAGGACGACCTGGCCGGCGAGGCGCATACCTCGACGAGCATCGCCGCCGAGCAGAAGCTCATGCTCGCGACGAAGGACATCCTGCGTCGCGCCGAGCACGAGGGCTGGCCGTGAGCACGCCGGTGACGCCGCGCCGCTTGCTCGGGGCCGGCGCCGTGGCCACGGTGTTCGGCATCGCCGTCGCCGGCACGGCCCCCATCCTGGGCACCGACGGCGCTTCCCGCACCCACGACCAGCAGATCGTCGGCGGCGTCATCGTCGTCCTCGGCTGGGCCCTGCTGGCCTGGGGGATCCACAGCTTCGGCCGCGCGCGCGGCTAGGCGTTCGTGCAAGCTCGCACGAACGCACAGAGCTCCTTGCGTTCGCTCTACTAGAGCTCGCTGCGGAGAACGACGACCCCGGTGTCCGGCGCCAGCTTGGGCGTGCGCACCGCCGCCCAGCCGAAGGCGCGGTCGGTGAGCGCGAGAGTCCCCTGGGCGGAGCCCGACGCGGTCTTGGCGACGAGATCCTGCTCCGTGAGCGCCTTCTCGTCGACCGCGGGCGTGAGCGGCGCGGAGTAGACGCCCGTTCGGTCGAAGACCGCGACGTAGAAGACGGGGATCTTCCCTTCGGTGCCGTTCTTCCGGGCGTCCTCGGTCAGGCGGTCCTTCAGCGACTCCTGCAGGTGCCGCGCGAAGTAGCGGTACGTCCAGCCCGTGACGAACACCGCGCCCGTCGCGCCGGTCTCCTGCTTCACGGGAACGCCCGCGATCCAGTCCTCGTCGGGCCCGTTCTTGCTCTCGGCATTGGGGAAGACACCGACCGTCGTCACGTAGCCGTCCTTCGCCTTGGCGAGGCCGGGGAACACCGTGAAGAGGTTCTGCCCCGCCATCACGTCCTCCTCGAGGTCGTTCCGGATGGCGACCCCGTTCGCGTCCGCGAGGGCGAAGAACGTCGACTTCGCGATGCCGAGGTCCATGACGTCGCGCCGCACGCGCTGCAGGGCTTTGCGGACACCGGCCGCGTCCTGGCGCGGATCGGCGCCGCCGGCCAGCAGGGCCCCGAGGCGCTTCGCCCCTTCGGGCATGCCGCGCTCGATCTCGCCGACGTCCTTGTCGACCAGCGCGGCCATGCTCGTCGCGTCCTGCCCGGCGTGAGCGGCGCTCTCCTTTGCTTGGTCCTTGCAGCCCGCGCACGCGACCGCGACGGTCAGCGGGAGCATCGTCACGACGGCGAGGTACGGCGAAGAAGTCTTCATGGGAGGGCTCGCATCGTACGACGGTTGAGGGACGCCTGCCCTTTGGTAGGGTGGCGCGTCCAAGTGAGCGACGCCAAAGGATCCAGCCTCCCGCCCAAGGCGGTCGTCGGCCGTTACCAGGTCCTCGCCAAGATCGCCGATGGGGGGATGGCCGCGGTCTACATGGCGCGGCGAGACGACGGGCAGATCGTCGCCATCAAGCGCATCCGCGAGGAGTTCGCCCGCAACAAGGACTTCCTGACGATGCTGTTCGACGAGGCGCGCATCGTCTCGCACCTCCGTCACCCGAACATCGTCGGCTACTACGAGCTCGGCAGCGAGGACGGGACGGCGTTCATCGCGATGGAGCTCCTCGTCGGCCAGTCGCTGTGGAACGTCTGGGAGGGATGCCGCGCCCGAGGGGTGCGCCTTCGCTACGAGATGATCGCGTGGATCGGCGCGCGCGTCGCCGAGGGCCTCCACTACGCCCACGAGCTCCGGGAGACCGACCCAGGGCAGGCGAAGCCGCTCGGTATCGTGCACCGCGACGTCAACGCGACGAACATCTTCGTCACCTACGACGGCGACATCAAGATCATCGACTTTGGCCTGGCCAAGGCGGCGAATCGCGCATCGAAGACGGCCGCGGGCGTCATCAAGGGCAAGGTCGCGTACATGTCGCCCGAGCAGGCGGTCGGCGCGGCGGTCGACCGCCGCACCGATGTCTTCGCGCTCGGCACGACGATGTGGGAGCTCGCGTGCGATCGCCGCCTCTTCAAGCACACCGAGGACGTGAAGACCCTCGAGCGCGTCCACAAGGCGGAGGTGCCCGACCCGCGCCTGCTCGTCGATGGTTTCCCGACCCCTTTCTGGACCATCCTGCAGCGCGCCCTCGCGCGCGATCCGGAGGACCGGTATCCCACCGCCGCCGAGCTCGCGCGGGAGCTCGATGCCTTCGTCGCCGGAACGGTCGACGCGAAGGTGATGGCGGAGGTGATGCGGGAGCTCTTTGCCGCCGAGCGCGCCCGTCAGATCGCGTGGATCGCCGAGGCGAGCGCCCCCGGCGGTCGGGGTGTGTCGGAGCCCCTCCGGTCACGATCGAGCTTCTGGAACGCCGACGATCAGCCGCGTCCGTCACGCCGTGGTGCGCCGCCGCCGCCCGGCGTCCTCGCTCCCGCCGTACCGCCGAGCCACCTCCATCATCCGTCGACGACTCGAAAGCTGATCCCGATCATCCTCGTC
>JBEKGQ010000636.1:0-4560 GCA_050012715.1 Polyangiaceae bacterium | reverse complement strand
AAAGTTGCGGTTGATGTCCACGCCGCGCGCGTTGCACCGCTGGTAGGCGCGGAGGCCGCTCGCCATGCGGACGCAGTTGGCGTGGAAGGCGTCCGGGTTCACGACCGGGACCACGACGATGCGCGCATGCCGGAGCAGCTCGCTCGAGGGCTCGGCGACGAGGCCTCGCGCGAGATCGAGCAGCGCTAGAGCCCCGACCACCTCGACCCCGTGCATCAGGCCCGTCAGCAGCACCGGCTCGCCGTCCGGCGCGCCCATCGTGTAGCTGCGGATGGGCCGCCCATCGACCGAGGTTCCCGCCAGGGAAACCCGTGCGCAACCCGCGCTCGCGAGGGCGGTCCACGCGTCGTCGAGCCCTGCGACGTCGGGGTAGTCCTGCCACGGTGACGGAAGGGTGCCCAAGCCGCCACGATAGCGCCGCAGCTCCGTGACGCAATGGACGCACACGAGCTCGTGAAGAGAGGATTTACAGGGAGAGGAGGAGAGAAGGAGGGTTGGTGGTGGGGGTGACCGCAAACCAGATCCTCCTTCTCTCCTTCCCTCCCTGTTTCTCATCTCTTGTTCTTCGCGACCGCGGCCAGGGCGAGCCCCTCGAAGAGCAGGTGCGCGGCGAGGTGGCACGTGATGTCCGCGTGGTCGAGCGCCGGGCAGACCTCGACGACGTCCATCCCGACGAGGCGCACGCCGGCGAGGCCCCGCAGGAGCGCGAGCGCCTCGCGCGACGAGATGCCACCGGGCACCGGCGTCCCCGTGCCTGGCGCGAAGGCCGGATCGACGCCGTCGACGTCGAACGTGACGTAGACCGGCCGGTCGCCGACGCACGCGACGATGTGCTGCGCGACGCAGGCGATGCCGCGATGGGCGATGGCGTCCACGTCGTAGAGCGTCGCGCCATGTCCGGCCGCGAGCGCGCCCTCCTCGGGGTAGCCCCACGGGGCGCGCACCGCGACCTGGTGGAGCTGCTCGCGCTCGATCAGGCCCTCCTCGATGGCGTGCCGCAACGGGGTGCCGTGATGGTACGCGTCGCCCCACACCTCGGCGTCGCTCGTGTCGAGGTGCGCGTCGACGTGGACCACCGCGAGCGAGCCGTGCTTCTTCGCGACCGCGCGCATCGCCGGATACGCGATGGAGTGGTCGCCGCCGACCGCGAAGGGCACCGCGCCCGCGGTCACGATGGAGGCGACCTCGTTCTCGATCATGTCGCGCGCGAGGGCGGGCGCGAACGGGGGTACGGCGACGTTGCCGCCGTCCGCCGCGCGGAGCGTCCCGAACACGTCGACCTTGTGCACGGGATGGAACCCCTGCACGAGCGCGCTGACGCGGCGCACCTCGTAGGGGGCGAACCGCGCCCCGGGGCGGTACGTGACCGACATGTCCCAGGGGACGCCCAGCACGACGGCGTCGAGGCCGGCGTAGGGCGCGGCGGCGTGGACGTCGACCGTGGGGAGGCGGAAGAACGGGCTCGTCCCCTGGCGGATGTACGACATCGCGGAGGTCTGCGGCATGCTCGGGGTCCTTTCTCAAAGCTCGGTGATGGCGTCGTGCGCGCGGCGCGCGAGGTCGTCGGCGCGGTCCTGCCCGTGCACGCGCAGTGGCTCGCCGAACCAGACGCGAGCCCCGACGCGCGACGCGCCGGCGAGACGCCAGTAGTGCGGCGCGAAGGTCTCGCCGCCGAACCAGGGCACGCGGACGTCGTCGTACGAGACACGCGCGGGGACGACGGGCACCCCGGCGAGGAGCGCGAGGCCGAAGATGCCGCGCTGGAAGGGGCCGACCTCGCGGCCGTCGGAGGTGGTCCCCTCGGGGAAGTTGAGCACGGTGGCCCCCGCGCGCAGGGCGCTCCACGCGGTCCGGATGGCGGAGGCGCCGCTGAAGGGGTCGCCGCGCTGGACGAAGATGACGCCGAGGGCCTTCAGGCCGCGCCCGATGAGCGGCCAGCCTCGCGTCTCCCCCTTGGCGATGGCGACGCACGGCGTGACGGCGGCGACGACGAGCGGATCGATGTACGAGAGGTGGTTGGCGACGACGATGCACGGGCCCCGCGGCTCGGGGCCGCGCGTGAGGACGTCGACGCCGTGCACGTGGAGGATCGTGCGCGCGGTCCGCATCGCGCGCCGGGCGAGGTCGCGCGGAGTGACCTGGGGCTCCATCTCGGCCTCCACGACGAGCCTCGTCACCGCCCCCGCCAGCCCGATCGCCTTCGCCACGGCCATGGCTCAGGCGACGGCCGCGGGGAGGAGCCCGAGGCGGCGCATGCGGGTGCGGAGCTTCTCGAAGGCGACGCGATCGATGCGCGAGACGATGCGCGGCTCGCCGGGACCGAAGTAGTCCTCGTGGCGGCCGGTCTCGCGCGCGCCGAGGGTGGCGTGGAGGGCCCGCGCGTCGGCGTTCGTCTCGTGCACCGTGAACCACACCGTGTCGACGCGCGACGCGATCGCGCCGATGAAGGCCTGCACGAAGCGAAAGACGAGGCGCGAGCGCTGGTGCTCGGGGACGATGGCGAGCGTCGAGCAGTACGCCTCGCGCCCCTGCACGAAGGAGAGGCAGTAGCCGACCGGCTCCTCCTCGACGAGACCGACGAAGCAAGTCTCGCGGAAGAAGTCGCAGCAGAGGCGCACGTAGAACGGCCCGAGCGTCTTTTCCCCCCGGGCGCCGAAGAGCTCCTGCTCCAGCGCCATCAGCGTCTCGAAGTCTCCGGGCTCGAGCGGACGCACGTCGTAATCGCTCATCGAGTCCTCCGCAGCCGTACGCGGACGATGCCTCACGTCGATGACGAAGCGGCGAAGGCCACGCGAAATGGGCGGGTCGTTCGCGCGTCGCTTCGATGACCGGGTCGCGAGGCATGCACTTTTCCCGCGCCACGGGCCTGTGACCAAGTCTCCATCGAACGTTGCCCGTTCCGCTACAGACGGGCCCTAGGGTGCGCGCCATGCGTCGTACCGTTCGGGCATTCGCGGCGGCCCTCGCCGGCAGCTCACTCGTCGCGTGTGCCGCGTTGACGGGGCTCGACCAGATCACCGAGAGCGCTTGCGATCCGGGGGGATGCAGCGACGCGTCGACGAGCGCGGACGCGAGAGCGTCGGTCGACGGGGCCGCCCGGGAAGCGGGGTCGACGACGACGGATACGGGCGACCCGGAGGGCGGGGCGGGCGCGGACGCGGGCGCGGACGCAGGCGCGGACGCGGGCGCAGGCGCGGACGCAGACGCGGGCGCGGACGCGGAAACCGGCTCGGCCGACGCGGGCGCCGTGGACACGAGCGTCGCCGACGCGAGCACCCCGGACGCGCCCGACACCGCGCCCACCGGCGACGCGGCCTGCGGCACGGTCTACTTCTCCGACAGCTTCGGCTCCGCGGACGGCGGGTGGACGCTCGGCACCGCGTGGAGCATCGCCGACACGTGCGCCGACCCGCCCGCGCCGCAGAAGGGCAACCCCGATCCGACCGTCGACCACACGACGGGCACCACCGGCGGCATCGCCGGCGTCTTCGTGTGCGGCGACAACCCCGCCGGCGCGACCGCCGCCGTCAGCTACGCCACGAGCCCCGCGGTCGACGTGTCGGCGGCGCCGACCCTGACGCTCGGGTTCTATCGCTGGCTGAACAGCGACGCGAACGGCTGGATGGCGTCCACCGTCGACGTCTACGACGGCACGGCCTGGGTCAACGTCTACACGAACCCGTCGGGCGCCGGGAACATCGTGTCCGACGGCGCCTGGACGAAGACGACGTACGACGTCACCGCGTACAAGAACGCCGCCTTCCGCGTCCGTTTCGGGTACGCCGTCACGAACAGCGCCGTCTACGCGATGAGCTGCTGGAACATCGACGACGTCACGATCGCGGCCGGGGCCTGTCCCTGACGGCTCGGGACGGCCGCGCGGCGCCGTCGCCCCGTGGTAGGAGAGGGGCTCATGGAGCTCCTCCCGTTCCTGCTTCTCTTCCACCTCGTCGGTCTCGCGGCCTTCCTGGGGGGCGCCTTCGCGCAGCAGCGCTTCATGCGCATGTCGGCCCGGCCGGGCCTCGCGACGGCGGTGCGCGACGAGTACGAGCGCCTCTCCGCCGCGATCGTCACCAAGGTCGAGGTCCCCGCGATGTTCGTCCAGGTCGTCACCGGGCTGGGGTTCGTCGCGCTCCAGCCCTACCTGCTCCAGCAGCACTGGCTCCACGCGAAGCTCACGGCGGTGGTCCTCCTCCTCGTCCTCTCGCACCTCGAGATGTTCAACGCGCGGCGGCTCGTCCGGGCCCGCGCGGCGCGGGGAGACGCCGCGGCGGACGAGATCGCGGCGCGCAAGCAGCGTCACGCGCTCATGGGTGCGGTCGGGACGGTGCTGGTCGTCGCCGTGCTCGTCCTCGCGACCGTGCTTCGCGGGGTGATGTAGCGCGAGCCCTCAGCGCTCGATGCGCGGCACCACGGCGGCGATCACGAGCCCGATGGGCCCGAGCAGCGAGCACATGAGAAACCAGAAGCACCCGCCGCGGCCCTTCGTGGTGGCGATCCACGCCCCGACGACGCCGAAGACGAGCCAGATGGGAAGGCCGAGCCACTCGCGGTGCACGG
>JBEKGQ010000635.1:0-4565 GCA_050012715.1 Polyangiaceae bacterium | reverse complement strand
TCGAGCGGGCCGCCCCCCCCGTGCTCGGTGGGCCTCGTCCTCGCCGGGGGAGCCGCTCGAGGCGCGTACGAAGTCGGCGTCGTGCGGTACGTCCTCGAGGAAGTCGCGAAGGCCCTCGGGCAAGACGTGCCCATCGACGTGCTCTGCGGGACCTCGGCCGGGAGCATCAACGCGTGCATGCTCGCGGCGCACGCGGACAAGCCGACGCTTCGCGCCGCGATGCTCGCCGAGCGATGGACGAGCTTGCGCCTCGAGGACGTCGTCCGCCCGTCGACGAGCGAGCTCCTCGGCCTCGCGGGGCGGCTCCTCGGGCGCTCACCGAGCAAGCGCAAGGACGTCCGCGAGGGTCGCCGCGGGGGGATCTTCGACCCGAACGGGGTCGAGGCGATCATCCGCGACGCCGTCCCCTTCGACCGCATCGAGGAGCACATCCGGGCGGGGCGCCTCGCCGCGATCAGCATCTCGACGACGCACGTCGCGAGCGGGCGCACGGTCGTCTTCGTGCAGCGCCGCGGCGGGGGGCTGCCTCGCTGGGGAGGCGACCCGACGATGATCGGGCGGGCGACGTCCATCCGCGCCGAGCACGTGCTCGCCTCCGCCGCGGTTCCGTTTCTCTTCCCCGCGGTCGACATCGACGGGCAGTTCTACTGCGACGGCGGTCTCCGCCAGAACGTGCCGCTCTCGCCGGCGCGCCGCCTCGGGACCGACAGCCTCATCGTCATCAACCCCCGCTACATCCGCGAGGACAAGCCGTCGCCCGAGCTCGCCGAGGCGCGCGAGCGCCAGTACCCCGATCCGCTGTTCGTCGTCGGGAAGGCGATGAACGCGCTCCTCCTCGATCGCATCGAGAACGACATCGATCGCCTCGAGCGCCTCAACGCCGTGCTCGCGGCCGGCACCCGGCGCTACGGGCCCGGCTTCGGCGACGCTCTCAACGAGGAGCTCGTCAAGGTCGGGGTGGGACCCCTGCGGCACCTCGACGTCATCTACGTCCGGGCGTCCCAGGACATCGGCGTGCTCGCGGCCGAGTACGTCCGGTCGCCGGAGTTCGCGCGGCGAGTGCCCGGCCTCGGCGGACGCGCGATGCGGCGTGTCGCCGAGGGCGAGAGCGAGGCGGACCTCCTCTCGTACGTCCTCTTCGACGGCGAGTTCGCCGGGCGGCTCATCGAGATCGGGCGCGCCGACGCCCGGGCGAAGCACGATGCCCTGGTGAGGTTCTTCGAGAAGCGCTGCCGCCGCTGAGGCCCGGATCTTTGCTTTCTGGCGGGCCCGGAGCATGGTTGTCCCCGCCTCGCCCATGCGCCGCGCGCTCGCCGTCGTGATCTTCCCTTTTGCCACCGCGTGGTGCGCGGAGCGCAACCCCACGAGGGAGGCCCCGAGCCTCGTCGCCTCCGCAACCTCGGGCTCGGCATCCGTATCGGCGTCGGCGTCGGCGTCGGCATCCGCGTCGGCGTCGGCGTCGGCGTCGGCATCCGCGTCGACATCGACCTCGCCCCCCTCCCCTCGCCTCTACGTACGGACCCGTTCTCTCTCCATCCACGCCGACCCCACCCTGAAGGGCAAATGGATCGGCACCCTCGCGGCGGGCGACTCGGTCGAGCTTCGCGACGAACCGGCGCGCGCGGCCCCCGGTTGCTCCTCCGTGCGTGCCGTCGCGCCGCGCGGCTGGGTCTGCGCCGACGGGGACGCGACGACCCTCGACGCGAGCGATCCCGTGTGGCTCGCCCTCCGGGCCCACGCCCCCGACTACGCCTCTCCATGGCCCTACGCCTACGGCGAGTCGCGCGGCGCGCGCCGCCACCCGTCGCTCCCCGACGTCGAGACTCCCGCGTGGCCTCGCTCGCTCCTCGACGCGCACGCCGCGATCGCCCCCCGGTCCACCGTCGCGTGGCTCGACGAGGTCGACTCGGGCGGCACGTCGTGGCTGCGGGCGAGCGACATGAGCTTCGTCCGCAAGGACCGCGTCGTCGCGTTCGACCGGGTCGACTTTCACGGCCTCGCGCTCGGCAAGGACGCGGCGCTCCCGCTCGCCTTCTTCAAGCGCGCGCCGCACGCGAAGTACCGGCGCGACGCCGACGGGCGTCTCCTGGCGACGAGCGAGACCTGGCCCCGGCTCGCGTCCATCGGGCTCACCGGGCAGAACGAGAAGCACGGCCGCGTCACCTTCTGGGAGACGCGCGAGGACGGCGTGTGGATCGACGCCCGCGACGCGGCGATTGTCGCGCCCGACGCGAGCGCGGTCCCCGAGGGCCCGCACGCCACGTGGATCGAGGTGGCCGCGCTCCAGGGGTGGCTCGTCGCCTACGAAGGGGACACGCCCGTCTACGCGACGATGATCTCCGCCGGCAAGCTCGGGGCGGCCCGACCCGATCCCGACCACGAGCCGCACCAGCCCGCCGCCACGACGCCGCTCGGCACCTATCGCGTCCGCGAGAAGCTGCTGACCGCGACGCTCCAGAGCGATCTCGACGACGGCACCGAGTTCGTGCACGCCGAGGTCCCCTGGAGCCAGCGCTTCTACGACAAGTACCTCCTGCACACCGCGTACTGGCACGACCAGTGGGGCGAGGGACACAGCGGCGGCTGCGTGAACCTGTCACCGGTCGACGCGAAGTGGCTCTTCGGGTGGACCGAGCCGAAGGTCCCCGAGGGATGGCACGCGGTGCGGGCCCTCGACGGCGACGACGTGCCCGCGACGATCGTGGTCATCCATCCCTAGGCCCGGACGCCGAAGCGGAAGGGGGCGGGCATGGCGGTCGAGCGGCCGGCGCTGGGGGAGACGGCGGCGGTCGGGTGGCCCACGAGGGGGGTCATGAGCCACAAGACAGAGGGCATGTCGCGGAGCGGCGCGGGGCGGAGGACCGAGGACCGCATCCTCGCGACGTGACACGGTTTCCTGAGCGACATCGCCGCGCGGAAGAAGCCGATGATCGCAGCGCTGAGCGCGAGGATCGCGGTCCTCGAGCCGAGGAGGACGGTCCTGAGGCAAAAGACCGCGGGCTCGAGGCCCATGGGCGCGGTCATGAGCCGGAAGGACGCGGGTACGAGCGGGAGGACCGCAGTCATCGGCTTCACGACCGCGGTCATCGGCCTCACGACCGCGGTCATCGCCTTCACGACCGCGGTCATCGGCTTCACGACCGCGGTCATCGGCTTCACGACCGCGGTCATCGGCTTCACGACCGCGGTCATCGGCTTCATGGGCGCGGTCATGAGGCCGACGACCGCGGCCATCGAGCTCATGACCGTGGTCATGAGGCGGACGGGTGGAGTCATGAAGCCGATGATCGCGGGCATGAGGCTCGCGGGCGCGGGCGTGAAGCGCACGAGGGCGGTCATGAGGCGCCGGAGGGCGGTCGTGAAGCCGATGATCGCGACGATGAGGCTCATCGGCGCGGGCATGGGGCTCATCGGCCGCGGGCGTGGGCCGGGGGTGAGCCACAAGAGAAAGAAAACAGAGAGGTTGGGAGAGAAAGACGGACGAGCGAGTCTCCTCCACTCGCGATTCGAGGATTGCGCGCCGGTCATGGCGGTGGCTCGGGTAGGATCCGATCCTCTACGCAGGGGGGACTCGATGCGCTGGAATCCCGGTTGGCTGCTTCTCGCGTTCTTTGCGTGCAAGAGCGGCTCGTCGTCACCCGGCGAGCAGCCGGTGACGGACGGCGGCGGGGGGGACGACGTGGCCGTCACGGTCGAGGCGGGCAGCGATGCGCCGGCGAACGGCCCGCTCGATTGCTCGCAGGACGACGCCGACTGGCCCATGTACAACCACGACGTCTGCAACACGCGCTCGCCGACCGGCGCGGGCGGCATCTCGACGCAGACGGTGGCCAAGCTCGCGATGAAATGGTCGTACGCGGCCGCGGGAGAGATCTCCGCGACGCCCATCGTCGTCGGCGGGGATGTCTACGTCGGCGACTGGGGCGGGAACATGAGCCACCTCGACGCCGCGACCGGGGCCGTCGTGTGGTCGACGCCCGTCGCGCAGCTCGCCGGCCTGACCGCCGACGGAGGCTCCGCGCCCGACACCGTCGTCGCGCGCGGGAGCGCCGCCCTCACGAGCAACGCGCTCGTCTTCGGCCTGTCGCGCACCTCGTTCAACTCGTCGACGCCGCTCGCGTACCTCGTCGCGGTCGATCCGACGACCGGAGCGCTGCTCTGGAAGACGCTCCTCGACGACCACCCCGCCGCGCTCATCACCGGGTCGCCCGTCGTCGAGGGCAACTTCATCTACGTCGGCGTCTCCTCGTTCGAGGAGGCGCTCACGCTGCTCCAGCCGGGATACACCTGCTGCACCTTCCGGGGGAGCGTCGTCGCGCTGAACGCCATGACCGGGCAGATCGTCTGGAAGACCCCGATGATCGAGGACGGCACGTACTACCAGGCCGACGGCAAGACGCCGGCGGGCTACGCCGGGGGGGCGGTGTGGAGCGGCGTCCCCACCGTGGACCGCAAGCGCCAGCGGCTCTACGTGACGACGGGCAACAACTACGCGATGCCGAGCGGCGTGTCGGCGGCGCCGCCGGGCGACCACTTCGAGTCCGTCCTCGCCCTCGACATGGCGA
>JBEKGQ010000634.1:0-4575 GCA_050012715.1 Polyangiaceae bacterium | reverse complement strand
GCGAGCGGCTGCGGCGGAAAGGGAGCCGACTCACCGGGGACCTGCCCCGCGGGGACGACGCTGAAGGGGTCGGACTGCGTTCCGACCGGGGATGACGACTCCGCCGGGTCGTCGGGCGGCGGCGGCTCGGCCAAGGGTGGGGACGACGACAAGTCGAGCGGCGGAGGCGGCGACTCTTCGTCGGGCGCGTCCGGCTCGACCCCGTACGACAAGGAAATGGTGACGTCACTCTTGAAGAGCGCCGCCCGCCAGGTGAAGGCCAACTGCGGCTCGGCCACCGACGACGAGGGCAAGGCCGTGGGCCCCTGGGGATCGACGAAGGTGAGCGTGGTGCTCGGTCGCAACGGGCACGTGAAGCAGGTCACCATCCCTTCGCCCTACGACGGCAAGCCCGTCGGGGTCTGCGCGATGCACGCCTTCCAGAAGATCCAGTTCCCGCCCTACGCCGGCTCGACCGACGTCGTCCTCGACTGGGACGTCGAGCTCGTCCAGCCCAAGCCGTAACGCCCGCCCTTCAGAGGCCGGTCCCGGTGACGCCGTGGAAGGGATCATCGCCGCCCACGGGCCGCGCGGGTCCCCGGGTCGGGGCGTGCGCGGCGCTCGACGGGGACCGCGGCGTCCGCAGCGGGAGCGCGGCGGGCGTGGCCACCGCCGCTCCGCCGTCGCTGGCCGCCGTCGCCTGGGGAGCCGCGGACGAGGGCGACGCCGCGGACGCCGACGGCAGCTCGTCCCGCGGCTTCGCGGTGCCCGTCATCACGACCGCCGCTGCGGCGCTCACCGTGGGGTCACCCACCGCCGCGGCCTGGTGTCCGCTCTGCGCGCGCCCGTAGACCACGCCCACCACGACCAGCACGCCGACGAGGAGCGCCGCGAACGCGCCGCCGATGCTCAGCGCGCGGAGCGTCGACCGCGACGCCCCCCGGATCGGCGCCGGCGTCGGGGTTCCCCCGCTCGCCGACGGCGGCTGCGACGCGGCGCCGACGACGCCCCCTTCGACCGAGACCGACACCGCGCCGTGCGTGGTCGTCTCCTTGCGGTCGGGCGTCATCAGCGCGGCGAGCGCGAGGGGCGCCGCCGCCGGTAGCGACGGCGACGGCAGACGCGGAGGCGGGATCTTCGAGAGAAGGTCCGCGTACCAGGTCCCCGAGTCGAGCGTCGGTCCGGGGCCGAGCTTCGCGAGCTCCGCCTCGAGCGCGGCCAACGCCTCGCTGGTGTTCGCGTAGCGGCGCTCCCGGTCGCTGTGGAAGGCGCGGCTCACGAAGTCGTTCACGCCCGGTGGCACGTCGAGGACGGCGTCCGACAGCCGCGGTCGATCCATGGCGAGGATCTCGAGCATGAGCTCGCGAAGCCCTGCCCCGACGAAGGGCGACCGCCCGACGAGGCACCACCAGACGAGCACCCCGAGGGCGTGGATGTCGCTGCGACCGTCGAGATCCTTCTGGCTCGCGAGCTGCTCGGGGCTCATGAACCGTGGGGAGCCCAGGATCGCTCCCGTGCGCGTCAGCGCGAGGCCGCTGTCCTCGTCCGTCACCGTCGACGCGAGCTTGCTGATGCCGAAATCGAGGAGCTTCGGGACCACCGCGCCGGATCCGTCGTGGTGCAAGAAGACGTTGGCCGGCTTGAGGTCGCGGTGAATGACGCCGTTGTCGTGCGCGGCACGAAGGGCCCGCGCGACCGCGACCGTGACGAGCAAACTGAAGCGGAGCGGCAGGGCGCCGAGCGAGCGGATGGCCGACTCGAGCGACACGCCGTGGAGCAGCTCCATCACGAGGAACGGCGCGCCGTTCAGCTCGGGGGCGGTACCGACGTCGTAGATCTCGAGGATCCCGGGGTGCCGGAGGCGGCCGGAGACCTTGGCCTCCTGCACGAAGCGCGAGACGACCTCGGGGTTCACGGCGGCCTGCGGGAGAAGGAGCTTGATGGCGAAGTCCCGCTCGGTGACCTCGTTACGCCCGATCCAGACCTGGCCCATGCCTCCGGAGCCGATCAGGTTCTTGAGGCGGTACTTGCCGCCTATGACGGGGCCGTCGTGCATGGGAGCCGAGAGTTGCCAGTATGTCAGAGATCCCCCATGGCGCTGGTCGCCGAACGGGCGACAAGGCAATATCGAGACGATGCGCGCTCGCGCCCTCCTCGGCATGCTGGCGATCACCCTGGCCACCGCTCGGGCCGCCACGGCGCAACCCGAGCCGTCGGCGTCGGGGCTCAAAATGGCCCAGGATCTCGTGGAAGAAGGGCGCGCCCTGGGCCAGCAAGGCAAGTGGGGGGAGGCCCTCGAGCGGTTCCGCAAGGCCGCCGGCGTGTCGCCCAAAATGACGGCGCAGCTGTCGTTCTACGTCGGGTACGCCGAGGCCCGGGTGGGCAAGCTCGTGGAGGCCGACGTGGACCTGAGGCGCGCCGTCGAGCTGGCGCACGGCGGAAACACCGACCAGGTGGCGAAGGCGGCGCGGGCGGAGCTCCCGGAGCTGGAGGCCCGAACCCCGGGGCTGACGATCGTCGTCAACGGCACGGCGACGCCCACCGGCCTCGAGATCGACGGCGGCCCCTTGGGCGTGGCGGCCCTGGGAAGCTCCGTGCCGCTCGACCCGGGCGACCACACCATCGTCGTGCGCTTCGCGGGCGGCCCGGTCACCCGGCAGGTGACCCTCGCGGAGCGGCAGCGAGCGACGGTCACCATCGATGCGCCCTCGGCACCAGGGGCCGTCGGCTCGCCACCGCCGCCGGAGAACGCCGTCCCCGGCGCCGCGACCTCGGCGCCCGGCCTGCCCACGACGCCGCCTCCCGATGCGACCACCGGCGGGTCGGGCCGAAAGGTGCTCGGCTTCGTCGTCCTCGGGGTGGGCGGCGCGACCCTCGTCACGAGCGGGGTCTTCTACCTGCTCGCACGCAGCGCGCTGTCGCCCGTGACGAGCGCATGCCCGTCGAGCCCCTGCTCGGCGCCGAGCGGCTCCCCGCTTCCGGGGGACTACCACGACGCGCAGACGAAGCAGACCGTCTCCATCGTGCTGGCGGGCGCAGGAGGGGCCATCGCCGTCGCGGGGGTCGTCCTGCTCGCGACCGGCGGCTCGGGCGCCGCCGCATCCACGGCGGCCTCGACGCAGCTCGCGCCGTGGGTCGGTCCGGGCGCCGGTGGAGCGAGCCTGGCGGGCAGCTTCTGATGAGCGGCGCAGCATCGCTCCGGCGCCGTCGCGCGGCTCTGGTCGCGGTGATCGCCGCCGCGTTCGCAGCCTTCGCGGCGGCGGCGCCCGGCTGCCTCCCCAGCATCCGGTTCGACGCGGCGGACGCGGGAGACGGCGGCGAGAGCGGCACCTCCAGCGGCGGCACGGACGGAGGCGACGGCTCCTCCGCCACCAGCGACGGCGCAGGCGACACCGGCTCCACGGGCACCGGCGACGCGAGCGCGACGGACGCGGAGGCCGGAGCGCCCAGCCTCGTCGGACCCTTCGCGAACGACGACTTCGAGGACTACGGCCAGAGCGGACGATGCGCCGTCTACAGCGGCGCGCTCTACTGCTGGGGAGGCATCGGCTCCAATCTCGCCGGTCAGCTCGGCTTCGCGCCCGACTCGGAGGACGCGGGCGACTACCCGCTCCCGACGGTCGTGGCGTCGACCGCGGAGCCGGTCGCGCAGATCGCCCAGATCGCCATGGGCGGTCTACACACCTGCACCCTCTACGGGCGCACGACGTACTGCCGCGGCGCCAACGGCGACAACGAGCTCGGCAACCCCGCGGGGCAGACCGGTCCGACCGAGGTTGCGGTGCAGGGGCTGCCGTCGAGCGGCCTCGACGCCATCGCAGCGGCCTACGAGTCGACGTGCGGCATCACGCTGATCCCCGACGCGGGCGGGGTGAGCAACGTGTACTGCTGGGGCACGAACGGCGAGGGCGAGCTCGGACGCCCTTACGGAAGCCAGTTCTCGGCCATCGCGGCTCCGGTGACGGGCATCCTCGACGGCGGCCCGACCGGCGCGATCCCCGACGCAATCGCCGTCGCCAGCGGCGGGAATCACCACTGCGCGCTCACCAGCGCCCACGTGATCCTCTGCTGGGGCGGGACGGAGTTCTACGAATCGGGCCCGTTGCAGGGGTCGACGAACTGCCCCGGCGGCAACGAAACGACGTGCACCGACCAGCCGCAGCCCGTGACGCTCCCATCCGGTGAGGTCGCGGCCGCGATCGCCCTCGGCGACGTCCACTCGTGCGCGCTCGCGACGAGCGGCAGCGTCTACTGCTGGGGGTGGGGCAACGCGAACCAGCTCGGCAACACGACGGTCACCCAGATCTGCACCGACGCCGATCAAACCACCGGACCGTGCACCGGCACGCCGGTCAAGGTCACCGGCCTCTCGGGCATCCAGCTGCTACGCGCCGGCGGGGCGGAGACGTGCGGGCTCGACCAGGCGCACCACGCCTACTGCTGGGGGTACAACGGCGACGGCGAGCTCGGGGTCGGGAACACCGCCCCTCTGACCGCGCCGGCGGAGGTCATCAATGCCCTCGACGAACCTTACACGTTCGACGACCTGGCCGTGGGAGCCGAGGGCGTCTGCGCTCGGAGCGGGAACACACTCTA
>JBEKGQ010000633.1:0-4580 GCA_050012715.1 Polyangiaceae bacterium | reverse complement strand
CAGCTCTTCAAGCAGCTCTACATGGTGGCCGGCTTCGAGCGGTACTTCCAGATCGTGAAGTGCTTCCGGGACGAGGCGCTCCGCCTCGATCGGCAGCCCGAGTTCACGCAGATCGACGTCGAGATGAGCTTCGTGAACCAGGACGACGTGTTCCGCGCCATGGAGGGCATGATCTTCAAGGTGTGGAAGGACGTGCTCGGCGTCGACCTCACGACGCTCTACCCGAGCGGGCGGTTTCCGCAGCTCCCGTTCGAGGAGTCGATGAGCAAGTACGGCAACGACAAGCCGGACCTGCGCTTCGACCTGCCCCACACCGAGCTGACCGACGTCATCGTGGAGCACGGGGGCGGCGGCGTCCCCTTCTGGAAGCCCATCGCGGACAAGTTCACGAGCGGCGAGTACCGCAGGGACCTGCCGACCGAGATCGTCAAGGCGCTGCGCATCCCCTCCGAGCTCGCCGGCAAGCTCTCGCGGACCGAGGTCGACAAGCTCGAGGAGTTCGTGCGGGGCATGGGCGCCAAGGGCCTCGCCCGCGCCAAGGTCGACGCCGACGGCAACTGGCTGCAGTCGCCGCTCGCCAAGGCGGTGACGCCGGAGCTGCGCGCGGCCATCAACGCGCGCGTCGGCGCCGGCAACGGGGACATCCTCTTCTTCCAGTTCGGGCGCGAGGCGGCGGTGCAGACGGTGCTCGCGAACCTCCGCACCCATCTGGCCAAGCGCCTCGGGCTCATCCCCGAGAGCGGTCACGGCGGGAAGTGGAACTTCCTCTGGGTCGTGAACCCCCCGCTCTTCGAGTACGACGAGGACACGAAGGGCTGGGTCGCCGCGCACCACGCCTTCACCCGCCCGCACGACGACTCCGTGGCTCTTCTCGACAAGGATCCAGGCAAGGTCCTCTGCTGGCGGTACGACTTGGTCCTCAACGGGTTCGAGATCGGCGGCGGCAGCATCCGTCTCCACGACCCCGAGGTGCAGGCCAAGGTGTTCCGCGCCCTCGGCATCTCGGACGAGGAAGCGAAGAGCAAGTTCGGTTTCCTGCTCGAGGCGCTGCGCCTCGGCGCGCCGCCCCACGGGGGCATCGCGGTCGGCATGGATCGCCTGGCGATGCTGCTCTCGGGGGCGGAGAGCCTGCGCGACGTCATCCCCTTCCCGAAGACGCAGAAGGGGACGGACCTGATGACCGACGCTCCCAACGCGGTGTCGCCGGAGCAGCTCGTCGAGCTGCACGTGCGCGTCGTGGAGTCCTGAGATAAGGAGGCGGTCGTGAAGAAAAAGTGGGCGCTCGTCGTCCCGGCGGTGCTGGCGATGGCGTCGTGCGATCAGCCCGACGTGCACATCCTGACCGGGCAGCTCTACGACCCGGGGGAGGCGTGCGTCGGGGAGTCCAACGGCGTCGACATCGTGCAGGGGCCGTCGACCGGGGACAACTGCAACCCGGCGTGCCTGACGATCTCCGCCGGCGACGCCACGTCGATCTACGTGACGACGATCTGCCCGCCGTTCCCCGGCGACTACTCGGTGGAGAACCCGGACGAGGCGGGGAGCGCCTCCGACCCGTGCACCGGGGCCTTCGCCGCCTACGGGGCCTTCGAGGACAGCGGGGCGGTCTGCGCCGCCACCACCGACGACGCGGGCGAAGGCGGCAGCGACGACGACGGCGGCACCTCCGGCGACGCGGCCCCGAGCGACGCCGCCCCGAGCGACGCCGGCGCGAGCGACGGGCCGACGGGGGGCTGAGCGATTGGAGAGGTGAAACTGGGAGAGAAGGAGAGAAGGAGGAGGGGTTTGGGGCCAGCCCTCATCAGCTTCCTCCTTCCCTCCTAATCTCCTGTCTCTCCACTCTCTCCGCTGATTTCAGCGCTCGAGGAGGGCCCGGAGCGCGGCCAGCGGGTCGAAGCCGAGGAGGGCCCCGACGTCCTTGCCGGTAAGCTTCGCCACGCGGGCCCGCGCCGAGTCCACCATCGGCCCGAGGCCGGCCAGCGGCGCGATGCGCTCGGTGAGCACGCGGAGCCCGCGGAGGGCGTAGCGCGCTCCGTCGACCCCGAGCCCCACGCCGACCGCGACCGGCATCGGCGCCAGCACCACGTCGCGCACCGCGACCGCGCGCATCCAGGCCCCCGGCTGCGGGTCGGTCTGCAGCGCACGGAAGCGCGTCACGTCCGCGAAGCACCCGAAGGAGAGCGGCGCGTAGCGGTCCTCCACCGCGCGCGCGAGGTGCCGGTAATCGCGCCGCCAGTCGCCCGAGAGGAGCCCGAGCGCCGGTCGCAGCTCGTCCGGCCCCGCGATGACGTCGAAGGCCCCCGCGCGCCGCCGCGCGACGAAGGAGACCCAGAGCCCCTCGTGATCGAAGAGCCCCAGCGCGATCGCGCGCCCGTCCGGGCAGAGCGCATCCAGCGTGCGGCGGACGACGTGGGGCGTCGGCACCGGGAGCCCGCGCAGGCGCTGCGGCCACGACGCGATGGCGCCCTCGTCGATCATCTCGCGCACGATGGTGACGAGCTGCAGCGCCTGCGCGGTGATGTCGTCGCCGCGCCGGGCCCTCGCCCCGAACCGCTCCATCACCTCGTCGAGCGCGCCGAGGCGCATCCCGAGGGCCCAGCTCGCGTGGTGCGCCTTCGCCACCTGGGCGAGCGCCGAGGGCTGCCCGCTCCGCAGCGCCAGGGCCCTCACGTCGGTCTGCCCCGAGGACGACGCCGGCGCCGACGACGGGTCCAGCCGCCCGTGCTTCGTGTGCAGGAGCTTCAGCACCTGGCCGTCCTCGTGCACGACGATGACCCCGCCGCGGGGACGCGTCGGCTCGCGGTCGGGGGTGGCGCGAGGCTGCCAGAGGCGGAGGAAGCGGATCCAGTCCTGCGTCGTCCAGCCCTCGAAGCGCACGTCGGGGGTGAGCATGCCGGGGCCGGCGAGCATAGCAGCCGCGTGGGGCCCGCGCGCGCGGGCGCACGGCGCCGCCGCCGCGTGCTACGAGCCGTACCGCGTGAAGCTCGACGCCGAGCAGCTCTTCCTGCGGTTCTTCCTGCCGCTCTACCCGCCCGAGGCGCGCGGCGGCGACGGCCTCGCCCGCGCGCGCGCCGAGGACGCCAACCCCGCCGGCAACCCGTCCATCCTCGCCCACCTCGACGGCGTGGCTGACCAGTTCGTCCTCAACGCGCGCGCCCTCTTCGGCGCCGACCTCCGCCTCGACCGCACCGACGCGAGCGTGCACCGCCTCGGGGCCGCGCTGACGCGGGAGCGCCGCGACGCGTGGGCCGCCACCGGCGCGGAGGGCACCGCCGACAACGTCCTCTTCAACGCCGTCGTCCACGGCGCGGCCTACGTCGGCGCGTGCGTCGTCGCGAGCCACGGCGGCGCCTGGGGCGTGCGCCGCCCGCTCTGGGAGAGCGTCGTGCGCCTCCGGTCGCGCGCCGGCGAGGGCGACCTCGCCGTCTTCCACTGGTGGCTCAAGTCGCTGGCGGACGAAGGCGCCTCCCTCGCCGACCGCTACCGGGCCCACGTCGAGGTGCCCTGCGCGACCCCCGAGGCGCTCCCGGTCCTCGTCGCCGGAGGGGCGCGCGCCCTGCCCCGGCTCAAGCAGCCCCGCTACGACCTCCTCCACAAGTACCTCCGGGCCCACCTCCCCGAGGTGCGGGACCTCGGAGCCGACTTCCCCGCCCCGGACCGCTTCGAGGCTTACGGCTTCCGCTGGATGGACTTCCACGTCCTCGGCGGCGGACGCATGGTCCTCTTCGTCGGAGCCTCGCCGGACGGGCTGCACCTCTTCTGGGTGACCGTCGCCGGCTTCGAGAAGAGCATGTCCTTCGCGTGCGACTCGTTCCCCGACCCGGTCGTCCGCGTGGAGGACGACCGCCTCGTCGTCCTGACCCGCGAGGCGAAGCAAGCTCGCGTGCACGAGATGCTCTGGTGGGGCCCGTGAGTACCTGACAGGGCGCTGTCGCACGAGGGGAGCATGCTTCCTTCGTGGCGGCTCGAGGCCGCCTCGAGGAGGAAGACCATGGAGACCATGCCGAACACGCCCCCCAAGCACGCCGGGAGCTGCCACTGCGGAGCTGTCCGCTTCGAGGTCATCGTCGACGCGTCCCGCGCGTCGCGGTGCAACTGCACGGTGTGCACGAAGACGTCTCCCACCGGAGCCATCGTCAAGCCGACCGCCTTCTCCCTGCTCTCGGGCGAAGCCGACCTGTCCACGTACGAATGGGGCCCGAAGACGAGCCAGCGGTTCTTCTGCCGGAGCTGCGGGGTCCATTGCTTCGGCAAAGGGCACCTCGACGTGCTGGGCGGGGACTACGTCTCGGTGAACCTCAACTGCCTCGACGACGTCGACCTCGGGCAGGCGAAGGTCACCTACTGGGACGGCAGGCACGACAACTGGCAGGCGGGCATGCGGGACACGCCCTGGCCCATCGCCGGCTGAAGGGCGACCCTCGGGGACCGTGCTTCTCTCGAAGGGGACCCGGTTCCCGAGCCAGCTTTCGCGTCTACCAGGCGGGTAGACGCGTCTACCGACGTAGCTTTCGCGTCTACCAGGCGGGTAGACGCGTCCCCCGGCGTAGCTTTCGCGTCTACCAGGCGGGTAGACGCGT
>JBEKGQ010000632.1:0-4587 GCA_050012715.1 Polyangiaceae bacterium | reverse complement strand
ACAGGCCGCCCAAGATCCGCTCAACGCGTGCGCGCCCGAGACCGTGAACTGCATCCCGTTCACCGGCACCGTGCCGACGCACCCGACGCTCTAATCGGACGCCTCCGTTGCTCGACGCCCGATCCCGGCGCGCGACGCTCGCGCTGGCCGCTGCCGTGCTCTTCCCGGGCACGGCGGCGGGCCAGACGGCGCCCGCCGCTCCGCCCCCTGCTGCGCCCGACGCATCGGCGAGCCCCCCGGCCTCCGACGTCGCGGAGCTGCGCGAAGAGGTCAAGGCGCTGCACGCCGACCTCGAAGAGGTGCGCGCCACCCGCCCGGCGCCGCTGGTGCCACCGCCGCTCCCGAAGCCGCTCGGCTACGAGTTCTACTGGCCGTGGCTCGTGCCCCCGGAGGGCATCTCCGTCAACGGGTACGTGCAGGCGCAGTACGAGAACCACCAGGACTCGCAGGACCAGCTCTCGCAGTCCGGTGGGCTCCTCAACCAGAATCGCTTCTCGATCCGGAGGGCGCGCGTGCAGCTCGTGGGCGAGTGGCAGTACGCCGCGCTCGCGCTCGAGCTCGACGGCAACACGACGAACGGCCCGCAGGTGGACCTGCGCAAGGCGGAGGCGTCGCTGCAGTACCGCCCGAACCGACGGCGGCCGCCGATCCTGATGGCCACCGTCGGCCTCTTCGATACGCCCTTCGGCTACGAGCTCGTCGAGTCGCCGCGCACGCGCTTCTTCATGGAGCGGTCGCAGGCCTCGCGCGCGTTCTTCCCCGCGGAGCCCGACGTGGGGTTGCGTCTCGCGGGCGCGCTCGGCTTCTTCCGGTGGACGATCGCGACGGTGAACGGCGAGCCGATGAACGAAGCCTCCGGCTTCGGCCTCCAGGCTCCGAAGGCGGCGCCCGACGTCGATTTTCGCTTCGGGTTCGACACGCAGCCGGTCCGCGACCTGCAGATCGCGGCCGACGTCTCGTCGCTTCGCGGCAAGGGGTTCCACGCGGGGACGTCGGCGACGTCCGCGACGATCCAGTGGAAGGATCTCAACGAGGACGGCATCATCGAGCCGTACGAGCTCGTGCCGGTCCCCGGCGCATCCGCCACGCCCTCGTCGACCTTCGACCACTGGGCGGTCGGCGCCGATCTGCGCGCGAGCTACCAGTCGTGGCTGGGCGTCACGAAGCTCTACGGCGAGTTCACGATCGCGTCGAACCTGGACCGCGGGCTCTACGTCGCGGATCCGGTCCTCACCGGCGTCGATCAGCGCGAGATGGGCTACTACGTCGGCATCGTCCAGGACCTGACGCCGTGGGGCGTCGTGGGCCTCCGCCTCGACTACTACGATCCGAACTTCGACGCGTTCGACAAGCGCCAGGGCAAGCTCCTGCCGTTCAGCGAGGCGATCACGACGTGGTCCCCGATGGCCGGCCTGGTGCTCCGCGATCGCGCGCGCCTGGTCCTCCAGTACGACTCGATCCGCAACGCGTACGCACGCACCGCGGTCGGTGTGCCGACGAACCTGAAGGACGACGTCGTCACGCTCCGCCTCCAGGTGCAGCTGTGAAGCGCGCGCTCCTCGCCGTCGGCGCGCTGGCCGTCGCTGGTGTCGTCGCCTCGTGCGACGACGGTCAGCCCGCGAACATCGGCCTCGGGGAGCCGATGCAGGTGGCCGGCGCCCAGTTCATCTCGGGGGACCTCCCGGGCGAGCCTCCCGTCGACGGAGGCGCGACCGGGGAGGAGGGCGGGGCGTCCGGGACGCTCCCGCCGCTGACCGTCGCCGAGGTCGACTTCAACAACGCGAACGCGATCCCGGGCGCGTCCGGCAAGTCGTTCAGCGGTCGGGTGACGCCGGACGCGGTGGCGGTCGGCGTGCGCCTGGCGGACCTCGGATCCGGCTACTGGGTCGTCCCGGTCGGGGCGCCCGATGGTCAGATCCCCACGACGGTGGACTTCGCCCTCAGCGCGAGCTTCGGCATCGACGATCCGCCCGGGGATCATCCGCTCCGCATCGTCGCCCTGGACGCGCTCGGCAACGGGGGCACCCAGGTCGACACGATCCTGTGCCTCGAGTCGCGGATCCCCGACAACAACCACGCGTGCGTCCCCAGCAACCCGGTGCCCGCGGTCGTCTTCACGCTGCAGTGGGACGCGAGCTTCGACGTGGACCTCCACGTCATCACCCCCGCCGGCATCGACGTCAACCCGAAGACCCAGCCTCTCGCCGACCCGATCGACGCCGGAGAGCCGCCCGCGAGCGATCCAAAGATCGACCGCGACTCGCTGGAGAACTGCGTCCCCGACGGCTGGCGGCAGGAGGACCTCGTCTTCCCCGACTACCCGGCGGTGGGGCCCTACGACATCTACGCCGACCCCTTCTCGGCCTGCGGGCAAGAGTCCGTCCGCTTCGTCCTCACCATCTACGAGGCGGGCAGCGACGGGAACCTCCACGCGACCTTCTCGCAGGGGGGCGAGCTCCTCGGCAGCTCCCAGACCGGGGGCGGCTCGAGTGGGCTCTTCATCACCGAGAAGCAGTTCAACTAGCGCCGGGTGTACGGGAATCCCCGACGAGTCGAGAAGGAGAAACCGCCGTGATCGTCAAGTACCTCCTCAAGATTGCGATGCTCGGCAGCTCGTGGGTCATGTACCTCCTGCTCGCGCTCTCGGTCGCGTCGATCGGCGCGATGGTCGACCGCTGGCTCTTCTTCCGCAAGCGCGGCTCGGGCGGCGAGGCGCTCGGCGACGAGCTGTGCGTCCTGCTCGAGGAGGGCGACCACGAGAAGGCGCGGGCGCTGCTCGAGGCCAGCCCGACGGTCGAGGCGGAGGTGCTGCGCGCCTCGCTGCGGTGGGCGAACGGCGGCCCCGCCGCGCTCGAGGCGGCCATCGAGGGCGAGATGACGAAGCGGCGACGCGAGCTCGAGCGCGGGATGACGCTCCTCGGGACGCTCGGCAACAACGCGCCGTTCGTCGGGCTGCTCGGGACCGTCATCGGCGTCATCGTGGCCTTCGCGGACCTCGCGGACGGCCAAAACAAGGTCCAGATGGACAAGGTCATGGGCGGCATCGCGGAGGCGCTCATCGCCACCGGCGTCGGCCTCTTCGTCGCCATCCCCGCCGTCGTCGCCTTCAACGTGTTCCAGAAGAAGATCGGCGACATCGAGGACAACGTCAGCTCGGTGTCCAAGCGCCTCTGCGCGTTCATCACCGTCGGCAAGGCGCTCGACTGGCTCCGCCCCTCGGAGGCCCCACCCGCGATGAAGATCGCCGCCAACAGCGTGCGCGACCTCGCGATCGCCGACTCGGGCCACCACGCCGTCGGCCCGACGGCGGGGGAGTGAGCCATGGGCGCCTCGGTCGGATCGACGCGCGGCCGGCGCCGCGGGGGCATCGTGGGCATCAACGTGACGCCCATGGTCGACGTCATGCTCGTGCTCCTCGTCATCATGATGGTGTCATCCATCTACATCGTCTCGCGCGCGCTCAAGGTCGAGCTCCCGAAGACGGCGACGTCCGACGAGTCGACCCAGTCACCGATGACGGTGACGCTGACGAAGGACAACAAGACGTTCTTCAACAACGAGCCGGTGGCCAGCGACGCGGAGCTCACCGAGCGCTTCGCCAGGGCGAAGGCCGCCGCCACCGGCGACCCGAGCCTCGTCGTGACCGCCGACGCGCAGGCGCTCCACGGGCGCGTTGTTCACGTGATCGACCTCGCCAAGCTGCAGGGCGTGACCAAGTTCGCCATCAACGTCGCCAGCGAGTAGCGCGCCGCCCGTGAGCACCACCCGGCGCCGCTCCATCGCGTTCTACGTCTACGGCGGGAGCCTCCTCCTCCACGCCGCGCTGGCGGTCGGCACCGTCGTCATGCCGGCTCCGCGTACGTCGGTGGCCACCGCCATCACGCTCGTCGAGGAAAAGAAGAAGAAGGACCCGCCCAAGCCCGCCCCCCCGCCGCCACCGCCGCCTCCCAAGACCGAGGACAAGCCCAAGCCGCGTCCGACCCCGCCGCCGCAGCAGCAACAGGCCAAGGTCGCGCCGGAGATGAAGCCCGAAGCGCCGCCGCCGATGCCGGTCGACAACGGCGGGTTCGCGGACCTCGGCCTGTCGCTGGGGAACGCCGACGGACCCGGGATCGCCGTACCGGGTGCGGTCGCGGCGGCGGCCGCGTCCACCGCCAAGGGACCGAGCACCGGGCCGGCCGCCACGACCCACAAGGTCGCCCAGCTCGAGGCGCCGACCCAGGGGGCCTCCGCGTGTACGGAGCCGGTGGTGCGTCCGAAGCGCAAGGTCCCGGTGGCGCCGAAGTACACGATGCAGGCGCGGCAGGCGGAGATCGAGGGCGTCGTCCGCGTGCAGGTGACGGTCGACGAGTCGGGGCACGTCATCAACGCGCGCGTCGTCAGCGGGCTCGGGTACGGCCTCGACGAGGCGGCGCTGGCGGCCGCCAAGGCGACCACGTTCGAGCCGGCGACGCAGTGCGGGAAGCCGGTCGTCGGCACGACCATCTTGCCGTTCCGGTTCGAGCAGACATGAGGCGCATCGTCGGCGTGCTCGCCGCCGTCGCGCTCGCGACCGGCGCGGCGGAGGTCTCCGCGCAGACGCCGCCG
>JBEKGQ010000631.1:0-4592 GCA_050012715.1 Polyangiaceae bacterium | reverse complement strand
GGCTCCGCCCCGCCCCCTCCGGCCATCGCCAGCGGGGGCGGCGGGCTCGGGAGCACGGTGGCCGTGACGCCGGGCGCGATGCCGCTCCCTCGCGTCGCCCCTCCGGCCCCCGCGCCGGCTCCGCCTCCGGTGGCCGCGCCCGCCCCGGGTCCTCCTCCCGCCGCACCGGGACCCGCCGCCGGCGGACCCCAGGCCACCGTCGCCATCTCGGGCGCCGCGATCGCCGCCGCCACGTCGGGCGGGGAGACCGTGATCTGCCCGCAGTGCGCCCATGTCAACGCACCGTCCAACCTCTTCTGCGGCTCCTGCGGCTTCCGCCTCGGCGGCAGCGGGGCACGCCCTGCCGCCGCTGCGGCACCGGCGCCGGCGCCCGCCGCCGGGGGCGGTGCGATGGTCCTCACCGCCCTCCGCGCCGATGGCACCGAGGCCGGCACCTTCCAGATGCCCGCGGGCGGCGGAACGGTGGGCCGCGAGACGGGCGGCATCTTCGCCGGCGACAGCTACCTGTCCCCCCGGCACGCGACCTTCAACGTCATGGCCGGCGGCCGCGCCACGGTGAAGGACGAGGGCTCGCTCAACGGGGTCTACAAGAAGCTGACCCGTGAAGTCCCGGTGGAGATTCGCCCGAACGAGGTATTTCGCATCGGCCAGGAGATCATCAAGTTCGAGCCGCTGGCGATGCAGGCCCCCTCGCCCGACGGGGTCGAGCGCCTCGGTGCCCCGAGCAAGGGGTACGTCGGACGCATCGCGCTCGTCGTCGGCCGCGAGGAGACGGGCAACGCCTTCCCGATCCCCGAGGGCGGCGTCCACCTGGGCCGCGAGCGGGGGGACATCCTCTTTCCCGAGGACGGCTACGTGTCCGGGCTCCACTGCCGCCTTTCGTGGGACGGGTCGAAGCTCTTCCTGACGGACTTGGGCAGCTCGAACGGCACCTTCGTGCGCGTCTCCGACACCGACCTCCGCACCGGTGACGTGCTGCTGATGGGCCAGCAGCTTTTCCGCATCGGCATGTGAGGGCGGGGCACGGGCCCGCTCGAGCGCGCGTGTTACGCTGATTCACGGGGTGAGATGAGCCAGCAACGCACCATTCGCGTCGTCGCCGCCGTGCTCGAGAAGGATGGGCGTTACCTGATCACGCAGCGCCGGGCGACGGCCGTGCTGCCGCTGATGTGGGAGTTCCCCGGTGGCCGGGTCGAGGACGGGGAGACCGACGCCCACGCGCTCAAGCGCGAGGTGCGGCACCGGCTCGGGGCAGAGATCGAGGTGGGCAAGCTCATCTCCTTCGTGAGCCACCCGTACGAGCACTACGTGGTCGACCTCTTCCTCTACGAGTGCGCGCTCCTCGGCGCGACGCTCGAGGGTCGCAACGTGAACGCGTTCCTTTGGGTGACCAGCGCCGAGTTCGATCAGTACCCGTTCACGCCGGCCGACGAAGCCTCGATGAACAAGCTCCTCGGCGTGACGTGACGGTCCGCGTGAGCGTCCGCGCGACGCTCACGCTCACTCAACGGAGGGTGGGTAGCCCCGGCGCGAACGCCAGCACCCGCTCGCCGCAGAGGGCGAGGACGCTCGCGTCGAGGTCGAGCGGCGCCAGCGCGAGCGAGAGCCCCTCCGCGAGCAGGCGCGCCGCCTTCCGCTCGGGCGGATCGAGGACCGGGAAGGGCTTTCGCGGCGGCCGCACGACGACGACGCGGAGCTGGCTCGCGCCGCGTCCGATGCGCTCGCGGACGACCTCGAGGGCGTCCTCGAAGCCGCCGAGGCGATCGACGAGACCGTGGGAGCACGCGTCGGCGCCCGTCCACACGCGTCCCTGGGCGAGCGGCTCGATCTCGCTCACCGGGCGGCGCCGGCCGGCGGCGACGACGGCGAGGAACGCGCGGTAGATCTGCTCGAGCTCGCGGTCGAGGGTCGCGCGGTCGTCGTCGGCGATGGGCAAGAATGGATCGAGGAGCCGCGCGTGCGCGCCGCGCTGGAGGACCTCGGTGGCGACGCCCAGGCGCGCGAGCAGCGGGTCGAGGACGAACCGCGCCGAGACGACGCCGATGGAGCCGGTGATGGTGGTCGGCTGCGCGACGATGGTGTGGGCCGGCGCGGCGACGTAGTAGCCGCCGCTCGCCGCGACGTTGGCCATGCACGCGACGAGGGGCTTCTCGGCGGCGAGCTGGACGAGCTCGTGGTGGATGCGATCGCTCGCGAGGGCGCTGCCGCCGGGGGAGTCGACGTGGAGGACGACGCCGCGCACGCGGCGGCTGGCCCGCGCGATGCGGATCGCGGCGATGACGCGCTCGTCGATGGCCATCGACTGGAAGGGGAGCCCTCCGGCACCGGCGATGGCGCCGTGGACGCGGACGACCGCGATGGCCCCGCGGGGCGCGAGGGCGCGAGGGCGAAGGGCCCGGCGCGCCGCGAGGTAAGCGTCGGCGTGGCGGACGGGCGGCTTCTTGCCGCCCTCGGCGAGGCGCCCGGGGACCTCGTCCTCGTACGCCGTGGCGTCGGCGAGCCCGGCCGTCACCGCCTCGGCGCCGGTGTACGGCGCGCCGTCGACGAGGGCGCGCGCCCGCTCCTGGTCGACCTTGCGCCCGGCCGCGATGGCGTCGACCACCGCCGCGTGGGCCCGGTCGAGCACGGCGCCGACCTGCTCGCGCTGGGCGTCGCTCATCGACGTGCGCTCGATGCGCTCGCCGGCCGTCTTGTAGCGTCCGCGGGCGTGCACCTCGGGGACGATGCCGGCGCGGTCGAGCGCCCCGCGGACGTAGCGCGCGCTCGAAAGCAGGCCCACGGGGGAAAGGGCCGCGGTGGGACCGAGCAGCACGCGGTCCGCCGCCATCGCGACGTACGTCTCCCGCGTTCCCCCGCCCTGGGGCAGGTGAACCACGACGCGCTTGCCCGCCGCGCGGGCCCGCTCGAGCACGGCGTGCAGCGACGCGCTCGTGGCGAACCCCGCGCGCATCGACTTCACGCCGAGGACCAGCCCGCGCACGTGACGGTCCGCGATGGCCACGTCCACGAGCTCGCGCAGCGCGTGGAGCGAGAAGGCCTGCGCGCGCTGCGGGGGCCACCATCGCGGCGGCGGGGGCGCCTCCTCGACGGCGCCGTCGATCTCCACGAGCAGATACGTTCCCTCCCGGGCCCGCCCGAGGAAGCGGCGGAGCGCGAGCCAAGGCAGCGCGACCAGCCAGCCGACCAGCCACACCACCCGGACGAGGAGTCCCAGCACCGGGCGGAGGTTAGCCTCGCGTCAGGAGCCCTGCACCTGGCTCTGCGGGATGAGGATCATCGCCTTCTGGGCCGGCACGTTCGTCTGGAGCTGGCCGTTGCCGTCGACCATGTAGGTCGCCTGCGCCGGGTCCAGCACGTCGACCAGCGTGCTGCCGGCGGGCGCCGTCGTCTGCATCACGCTCGAGCCGTTCGACGTCGAGCTCGTCTTGAAGTCGTTCACGTTGAGGACGACGAGCGCGTACGTCCCGCTCCCGGCGTCGCCACCGGCGCGCTCGAACGCGAAGATCCCCGCGTCGTCCTCCTGCGCGACGTGCGAGCTCGACCAGACGACCTTCGTGTCCCCGCGCCGGAGGGCGACGTACGCCTTGCGGATGCGGGCGAGGTTGGCGATGTGCGCGAACGTGTCGCCGGTGGTCGGCATGCCGGTCGTCCACAGCACCTCGCGGTTGCCGGGGTCGTTGCCGCCCGAGAACTCCTGCTCGGTGCCGTAGTAGATGTCCGGGATGCCGTCCTCGGTGAAGATGAGGGTGAGCGCGTTCCGCAGCGCGGCGACGTCCCCCTGCGCGTTGAAGAGGAAGCGCGGGATGTCGTGGTTGTCGATGAAGTTGACGAGCGCCTTGTAGGGCGCGATGCCGATGCCGCCCGGCTGCGCCTGTGTGCCGTAGTCGGTCGTCTTCAGGTCCCAGAGCGCCTGGATCTGGTCGGTCCCCTGCGCGGTGGTGGGGCTGTACGCGTTTTCGAAGACGTTCTGGAACGCGATGAAGGCCTGCGGGAAGTAAAAGACGCTGTCGAGCATCCCCGGCGCCGTGTAGCTGCCGACGAGCTGGTCGTCGCCGTCGAAGGCCTCGCCGAACATGAGAAAGTCGTTCTTGTTCTCGGCGCCGAGGCGCGCGCGCGTGTTGCCGGCGAAGACCGGCCAGAAGTCGCTCTCGACGTGCTTGATGGTGTCGATGCGGTACCCGTCGAAGTCGACCTTCTCGACCCACGTGGCGAAGGCGTCGACCAGCGTGGCGCGCACCTCGGGGAGCTCGGTGGCGAGGTCCTTCAGGCCGCCCGTGAAGTCTCCCAGCGTGCGCTCCTCGATGTTGTTGAACCCGTTGTAGGCCGCGTCGGCGCACGGGGACGTGCACCGGATGTGGCCGAACCCGTGGTAGGCGCCCGCCGTACCGAGAATGCCCGGTTGCGGCGGCAGTCGGTTGATGGTCGGGTCGTCGAAGAAGAGCAGCGGCGCGCGACCGCCGAACCCCTCCTGGCTGAACGAGAGGACGCCGCCCGGCTGCCAGGGCGGGTCGTACTCGCTGACCTGCTGGATGGGGTCGCCCGGTCCGCCGCTGCCGTTCACGTAGTCGTCGGGCCGGCCGTTCAGGTTGATG
>JBEKGQ010000630.1:0-4595 GCA_050012715.1 Polyangiaceae bacterium | reverse complement strand
CGCCGCTCTCGGTCGAACGATCGCCGCGATCGGGACTCCGATCGCCGCTCTCGGTCGAACGATCGCCGCGATCGGGACTCCGATCGCCGCTCTCGGTCGAACGATCGCCGCGATCGGGACTCCGATCGTCGCTCTCGGTCGAACGATCGCCGCGATCGGAGCTCCGATCGCCGCTCTCGGTCGAACGATCGCCGCGATCGGGACTCCGATCGCCGCTCTCGGTCGCGCCTCCGCCCCTCGCGGTTCGTCGCCCCTCAATCTACCTAGTCGTGAACCACCCGATCAGGTACCAGCCTTCGTCGAAGATTGGTGGCAGGTCGTCCTACACGCCTTGCGGCTGGTATTCTCCATCCGCTTTGCCCACGCCCACCGAGCTCGACCCCGGGTCGACGCCCGACACCGTCACCGCCTCGGGCTTCCCCGAGCGGCGCGCCCCCCTGCGGCGCGGGGCGGTCGTCGGGCGGTACGTCGTCATCGACCGGGCCGGCGAGGGCGGGATGGGCGTCGTCTACAAGGCCTACGACCCGGAGCTCGAGCGGCCGGTCGCGCTGAAGCTCCTCCACGCCGGCCCGCGCAACGGCGAGGACGCCGAGCGGCGGAGCGCGCGGCTCCTCCGGGAGGCCAAGGCGCTCGCGCGGCTCCAGCACCCGCACGTCGTCGCGGTGCACGACGTGGGGACCTTCGACGGCGACGTGTTCCTCGCCACCGAGTACGTCGAGGGCGCGCCGCTCCGCTCGTGGCTCCTCGTCGAGAAGCCGCCGCTCGCAGAGATCCTCCGCGTCATGATCGCCGCCGGCGAGGGGCTCGCCGCCGCGCACCGCGCGGGGCTCATCCACCGCGACGTGAAGCCGGGCAACCTCCACGTCGGCAAGGACGGGCGCGTCCGCGTGCTCGACTTCGGCCTCGCGCGCGCCGACTTCTCCGAGGAGCCGACCCACGACGACATCCTCGACCCGCCTCCCGGCACGGCGCACGGCAGCTTCGACGCGCCGCTGACGCGCGCCGGGCACGTCGTCGGGACGCCGCGGTACATGGCGCCCGAGCAGCACACCGGGCAGCCGGTCGACGCGCGCTGCGACCAGTTCAGCTACTGCGCGACGGTGTGGGAGGCCCTCTACGCCGAGTCGCCCTTCGAGCCGGGCGACGACGACTACCGGACCAGCGTGACGAGCGGCAAGCTGCGCGCCGTCCCCGAGGGCTCGCGCGTGCCGCGGCACCTGCGGCAGATCCTCACCCGGGGGCTCTCGCCGCGACCCGAGGACCGCTGGCCGTCGATGGACGCGCTCCTCGCGCAGCTGCGGCGCGATCCGGCGGCGACGCGGCGGCGCGTGCTCGCCGGCGCAGCGATGGCGCTCGTCGTCGGCGCGGCGCTCGGCACGGCGACGCTCGTGGGGGCGAAGAAGCCCGCGCCGGTGTGCGTCGGCGCGGAGGGCAAGCTCGCGGGCGTGTGGGACGACGCGGCGAAGCGCGCGGTGTCGTCGGCGTTCGCGGCGTCGGCGGCGCCCGGCGCGAAGGAGGCGTACGCGCGGGTCGAGAAGACGCTCGACGACTACGCGGCGCGGTGGACGGCGATGCGGACCGACGCGTGCCTGGCGACGCGCGTGCGCGCGGAGCAGTCCGAGGAGATGCTCGACCTGCGGATGGAGTGCCTCGACGAGCGCCTGGGCGAGCTCGGCGCGCAGGTGCAGGTGCTCGGCCGCGCCGACGCGGCCACCGTGGGCAAGGCGTCGGCCGCCGCGGGGTCGCTGCCGTCGCTCGCCGGGTGCGCGGACACCGCCGCCCTCCGCGCGCCGATCCGCCCGCCCACCGACGCGACGGCGCGCACCCGCGTCGAGGCGGTGCGCGCGCAGCTCGCCGAGGGGCGCGCGCGGCAGCGGGTCGGCGACTTCGGGGCCGCGCTGGGGATCGCGACGACGGCGTCGGTCGACGCGGCGTCGCTCGCCTACCGGCCGCTGGAGGCGGAGGCGCTCTACCTGCTGGCCGACGTGGAGGACGACCAGGGCGACTACAAGGCGGCGGAGAAGACGATGCTGCGCGCGTCCTCGTCGGCCATCGCGGGGCACCACGACGAGATGCTCGCGCGGTCACTCGCCGCGCTCGTGGTCGAGGTGGGCCTGCGGCAGGCGCGGTTCGAGGAGGCGCACTCGTGGGCGTCGCTCGCCGAGGCCGCCGCCGAGCGCGGGGACGCGTTCGCGCGCGGCGAGGTGCGGCGCAACGAGGCGCGCCTGCTCTACCGCGAGGGCAAGTTCGCGGACGCGCGCGCGCAGAGCGAGGCGTGCCTCGCGCTGTGGCGGCCGGTGCTCGGCGAGGACGCGTTCTCGATCGCCGGCCCGCTGACCGACCTCGGGAACACGTACTACGCGGAGGCGGACTACGCGCGCGCGGCGGACATGTACGAGCGCTCGGTCGCCGTGCTCGAGAAGACGGTCGGCCCCGACAGCCCGCAGCTCGGCGCGAACCTGAACAACCTCGGCGACGTGGCGATGCACGTGGGGCAGTTCGATCGCTCGCGCGCCGCGCTCGAGCGCGCGCTCGCGCTGTGGACGGCGGGGTTCGGCCCCGAGCACCCGAAGGTGGCCCTCGCGCTCAACACCCTCGGCGAGAGCTGGCGGCGGCGCGGCGAGCCAGAGAAGGCGCTGCCCTACTACGCGAGGTCACTCGCCATCTACGAGAAGGTGCTCGGCCCCGACAGCCCCGAGACCGCCTACCCGGTGGAGGGCACGGCGGACGCGCTCCGGGCGATGGGCGACCTCAGGGGGGCGCTCCCGCTCTACCAGCGCGCGCTCGCGATCCGCGAGAAGGCGCTCGGGCCGACCCACCCCGAGGTGGCCGACACGCTGACCGGGCTCGGCGAGGTGAAGCTCGCGACCGGCGACACGAAGCCGGCGCGGGCGATGCTCGAGCGGGCGATGAGCATCCGCGTCGCGCAGCCCGGCGACCCGGCGGAGCTGGCGGAGACGAAGCGCGCGCTCGAGAAGGCCCGGGCGAAGTAGCGTGGCTCGAGCGCGCGTCAGGTGCGGAGCGTCGAGTGGAGCGTGGCCGCGTCGCAGTACGTGGCCTCGACGGTGCCGAAGCGGAGCAGATCGCCCACCGCGAGCCGCGTGCTGACGCCGCTCGGGAGCGCGGCGCCGTTGCGCCAGGTGCCATTGTGGCTACTGGCGTCGCAGACGAAGTAGGCGTTCTGGTCGTCGCGCGAGAACCACGCATGGAACTTGGACACGCTCTCGTGGCGCAGCACGACGTCGCTGTTCCTCGCGCGCCCCACCGTGACGCGCTCGCTGAAGACGCGCGCGGCGTCGGCGCGCTTGCCGAGCGGCACGATGAAGTGCGTCGACCGGACGACGCGGACGAGGATCTGCTCGGGCGCGACGAGGGCGGGCGGCGGCACGCTGGCCTTGCGTGCGGGGCGCCGGTCGGTGCTGGCGGTCTGGAAGCTCATGCCGGGCTCGACGCGGTGGCCGCCGCCGCCGCTCATGCCGTCGAGGAACTGCGCGAGCTCGCTGTCGAGGTCGTCGAGCCTCACGAGGAGGAGCGGCACGTCGAGCTCGCGCTGCAGGTCCTCGAGCGACGCGGCGCGGACGCGCTTGACGAGGTCGAGCGGCAAGAGGTTGCGCTCGACAGCCGGGTCCACCAGAGCATGGTATCACCCGGCGCGATGCCGCTCGACCCCGCGTTCGTCGCCGACTGCCCCTACGGTCCCGAGGGCCTCCTCATCGACGAGCTTCTGCGGGTCGACCGCGACGCGAGCCTCGTCCTCGCCCGGATGCCGACGTCCGACGAGCTGCCGCTGACGCGGGAGCAGCGCGTTCACCCGACGCGCCACCCGCGTCACGTGTCGGGCGGGCTGATGGTGCACATGACGGGCATGGTGGCGTTCCTGCACGCCTACTACGTGCTGGACCTCCGCCACGCCGAGGGCTGGATCGGCTACGGAGGGCGCATCCACAGCGCCCGCTTCAAGGCGCTCGCGCGCCCGGGCGAGCCGCTCGAGCTCGAGTGCAAGGCGACCCAGGTCCGGCAGACGCCGAAGAGCGTCCTCGGGCGCTACGACTTCCGCTTCGTCCAGGCGGGGACCCTCGTCTACGAGGGCGACCAGACCGCCCTGTGGAGCAAGGTGGACCTGTAACCGGCCTGCGAGGCGATCGCGACGGCACCACGGGGCGTTCGAAGCGCGGCGTGCCAGCCACACCCGCCCACGCCGCGCGTCGAACGCCCCATGGCGCCGTCGCTGTCTCTAGGGGCGGCTCGCGGACGCCGAGGGCGCGGGGCAAGGGAACGTCGGGGTCTCCTCGGGCGCGCCGCCGAGGAGGCGGGAGCCGGTGGCGTGGAAGACGACGACGTCCGCGAAGAGGAGCCACAGCGTGGCGCCGACGGCGCCGGCCCACCAGGCGGCGCGGCGGCGCGTGCGGGGGATCTCGCCGCGCGGCGTCCCGGCGAAGAAGGCCCAGAGGCCGGCGGCGAAGTGGAAGCACACGCACGCGGCGCCGAGGAGGTACGCGACGGCGCGCCACGGCAGGCCGTGCCACATCGACGACAGATCCGCGTCGAGGGCGGCGAGGAGGGCGGGGCCGCCGGGCCGGACGGCGGCGTCGCGG
>JBEKGQ010000629.1:0-4599 GCA_050012715.1 Polyangiaceae bacterium | reverse complement strand
GGGTAGAGCGACTGGTCCGGGTACATCTGCCCCGCGGTGTTCGCGTCCGCCGCCACCTGCCAGCCCGACAGGTAGATCGCCTTGAGGCCCGCGCGCACCTGCTGCACGGCCTGGTTGCCGGTGAGCGCGCCGAGCGCCGCGACGAAGGGCTCCGTGTGGAGCAGCTCCCAGAGGCGCCGCGCGCCCATCTTGGCGAGCGAGTACTCGATATGGATCGAGCCCCGCAGCCGCTCGACGTCGGCCTTGGCGTAGGGTCGAACGATCCCCTCGAAGCGCTTCGCGGCGAGGCGGTCTTCGGCGTGGGTCTCGAGCTTGATGGCAGCGGCGGTCATGGCGTGTCGATCTCCTCAGGGGTCGAGCAAGTCGTAGGCAGGCAGGGTGAGAAACTCTTCGAACGTGGGGGCGGTCGAGAGGCGCACGAAGAGCTCGCGCGCCTCCGGGAAGCGCCCCCCCTGGAAGCGGGCGTCGCCCACCTCGCCGTGGATGCGCTTCATCTCCTCTTCGACCACGGTGGCGAAGCGCTCCGGCGTGAGCGGCTGGCCGTCCACGGTCACCTTGTGGTGCAGCCACTGCCACACCTGGGCGCGCGAGATCTCCGCCGTCGCCGCGTCCTCCATGAGCCAGTAGAGCGGGACGCAGCCGTTGCCGCGGAGCCACGCCTCGATGTACTGCACGCCGACGCGCACGTTGTGGCGCAGGCCCGCGTCGGTGCGGGTGCCGGAGGGCACGGCGAGGAGCTCCGCGCGCGTGACGTGCACGTCGTCCCGCTTCACGCCGAGCTGGTTGGGCCCCGGCATGTGGGCGTCGAAGACCTCCTTGGCGATGGGGACGAGGCCCGGGTGCGCGACCCAGGTGCCGTCGTGCCCCGCCTTCACCTCGCGGAGCTTGTCCGCGCGCACCTTCTCCATCGCCGCGTCGTTGGCGGTGGGATCGTCCTTGATCGGGATCTGCGCCGCCATGCCGCCCATCGCGTGGACGTTGCGGCGGTGGCAGGTGCGGATGAGGAGCGCGACGTACGCCGCGAGGAAGCCCCGGTCCATCGTGACCTGCGAGCGATCGGGCAGCACCGCCGCGGGGTCGTTCGCGCGCTTCTTGATGAACGAGAAGATGTAGTCCCACCGCCCGCAGTTGAGCCCCGCCGAGTGCTCGCGCAGCTCGTGGAGGAACTCGTCCATCTCGAAGGCCGCCGGCAGGGTCTCGATGAGGCACGTCGCCTTGATGCTCCCGCGCGGGACGCCGACCTTCTCCTGCGCGCGGAGGAAGACGTCGTTCCAGAGGCGAGCCTCGAGGTGGCTCTCCATCTTCGGGAGGTAGAAGTACGGGCCGGTCCCGCGCGCGAGCTGCTCCTTCGCGTTGTGGAAGAAGAAGAGCCCGAAGTCGAAGAGCGAGCCGGGGACGGGCTGCCCATCGACGGTGAGGTGCTTCTCGACGAGGTGCCAGCCGCGCGGTCGCACGAAGAGGACGGCGGGCCTGTCCTTGAGGGCGTAGCTCTTGCCGGTCTTCGGATCGGTGAAGGCGATGGTGCGGCGGACCGCGTCGGCGAGGTTCTGCTGCCCCTGCACCTGGTTGTCCCAGGTGGGGCTGTTGGCGTCCTCGAAGTCCGCCATGAAGACGCTCGCGCCCGAGTTGAGCGCGTTGATGACCATCTTGCGCTCGGTGGGCCCGGTGATCTCGATGCGCCGGTCGAGGAGATCCCCGGGAAGCGTGGCGACCGTCCAGTCACCGTCGCGAACCGCCCTCGTCTCCGGCAGGAAGTCGAGCGTCGTGCGCTTCGTGCGGAGGGCGAGCAGCTCGAGGACGCGCGGGCCGAAGCTTCGCGCCAGATCGGCCACGAAGGTCAGCGCGGACGGCGAGAGCACCGCCTCGTAGCCCGGCCGGACGGGACCCGTGACGGCGACTCCAGGGGGAAGCTGCAGCGTGCCTTCGCTCATGCTCTCGCTCATGCCAGGGTTTACAGTGGGGCAGCGCGTCAACTCGGTCAAGCCATCGAAAGTACGTGGCAAGTAGGCCACGTTGAGATTTGTCAATGACAGCCTGTAAACCCGTTAACCTTGTAAACGAGCCATGACCCAAGCAAATCGCGAGCTTCCGAGGCTCGGGCCCAAGGTGCGATCGCTGCGCCGACGCGAAGGCTTGAGCCAGGTGCAGATGGCGGAGCGGCTCGGGATCTCACCGAGCTACCTCAATCTCATCGAGTCGAACCGCCGTCCCCTGCCCGCGCCCCTCCTCATCAAGCTGGCCCAGATCTTCGGCGTCGACCTCCACACGTTCGGCGGCGACGACGACGCGCGCGTCGTCAGCGATCTGCTCGAGGTCTTCGCGGATCCGGTCTTCGACGCGTACCACCTCGCCTCCACGGACCTCCGCGATCTCGCGGTCAACCAGCCCCAGGTCGCCCGCGCCGTGCTCTCTCTCTACAGCTCGCTCAAGGCGCAGCGCGACGCGAGCGACGCCCTCGCCTCCCGCCTGGACGGCGAGGAGGGCTCCGGCGTCGACCGCTCGCTGCTCCCGTCGGAGGAGGTGAACGACCTCGTCCAGAAGCACATGAACCACGTCCCCGAGCTCGAGGAGGGCGCCGAGGAGCTGTGGAAGAAGGCGCGGTTCGACGCCGAGGAGCTCTACCCCGGGCTCCTTCGCTACCTCGACAAGCAGCACGGCATCCACGTGCGCATCGCGCGAGGCGAGGCGGAGCGCGGCATCCTGCGCCGGTTCGACGCGGAGAAGAAGGTGCTCACGTTGAGCGAGCTCCTGCCGACGCGGTCGCGCACCTTCCAGGTCGCCCACCAGATCGCGCTCCTCACGCAGCACGCGCGCATCGACCGCCTCGTCGCCGACGCCCACCTCACGAGCGACGAGTCGCGCGGCCTCGCGCGCGTCGCGCTCGCCAACTATTTCGCGGGCGCGGTGCTCATGCCGTACGCGCCGTTCCTCGAGGCGTGCCGGCAGGAGCGCTACGACATCGACGTCATCGGGCGGCGTTTCCGCGTCGGCTTCGAGCAGGTCTGCCATCGCTTCACCACCCTGCGCCGTCCGGGGCAGGAGGGCGTGCCGTTCCACATGATCCGCATCGACGTGGCCGGCAACATCAGCAAGCGCTTCAGCGCGAGCGGCATCCGCTTCGCGCGGTTCAGCGGCGCCTGCCCGCGGTGGAACATCTTCCAGGCCTTCATGACCCCGGGCATGATCCGCCTTCAGCTCTCGCGCTTCTCGGACGGCGCGACGTACTTCTGCCTCGCGCGCACGATCCACAAGGACTCGGGCGGCTACCACGCGCAGCAGCCGGTGCAGGCCATCGGCCTCGGGTGCCGCATCGATCACGCGCGCGAGATGGTCTACTCGGACGGGATGGACCTCGAGAACGGGCACCTGGCGACCCCGGTCGGCGTCACGTGCCGCCTCTGCGAGCGGAGCGACTGCGAGCAGCGGGCGTTCCCGTCGATCCGCCACCCGCTCCACGTCGACGAGAACGTCCGCGGCCTGTCGCTCTACGCGCCAGTCCCCGTTCGGGGGCGGTAGGCGGCCCTTGCCACCGGTCGCGGGAGACCTCACGTACCCATCGCCATGACCGCCCCGCGCGTCGACTTTCTCTTCGACTACGCCAGCCCCTGGTCCTACCTCGCCGACGCGACCCTCGGCCGGTGGTTTTCCCCCGGGCAGGTCCACTACGTCCCGGTGTACCTCCGCGGTTTCGAGTCCTTCGCGCGCGGCGTGCCGTACTCGGCGGCGAAGATGGCGTACCTCCTCAAGGACATGGTGCGGAGCGCGGCCCACGTCGGCGTCCCGGTGACCATGCCGCCCGTGTTTCCGATCAACGGGCTCTACGCGCTGCGGGGCGCCATCGCGGCCGAGCGCGAGGGTCGCTTCGCGGAGTACCACGCGGCGATGTTCCCGGCGGCCTGGCGCGAGGGGCGCGACGTGTCGGACAAGACGGTCGTCGCGGCGATCGCCCGCGAGGTGGGCGCGGCGGGCGTGGCCGAGGCGCTCGACGATCCGAGCGTCAAGGACACCCTCCGGACGAACACGGACCAGGGCGTAGGGCGGGGTGCGTTCGGGGTGCCCTCGTTCTTCGTCGGCGAGGAGCTCTTCTGGGGCCACGACCGCATGCACCTCGCCGGGGCCGCGGCAAAGCCCTGACGTTCGGCTGACGTCCACCTACCGGATCGCGCGCGATCCGAGGGCCGCCGGCTTCACCGGGGCGCGACCCGAGAAATGCCGTGATTCGATGGGGGCGGAAGGCTGGTCCCGTCCCTGCAGAGGGCTACTGCCATCATGCTCTGGCCGCCCCACGCCCTCGGTCTCGCGGGTATCGTCGCCAGCGTCGGCCTGGCCGCCCTCATCGCGTTCCACCCGCCGAGCCACGCCGGGACGGAGCCTCCGCGGGCCGCGACCGCCTCTCCTCTGGCGATGCCGGTCGCGATCTGGGAGCCCGCGGTCGTGACGACGCCGGGGCTGCCGCTCCAGTGCGCCGACGGGACCTGGACCCGCACGAGCGTGCGCGGCGGGTGCGCCCGCCACGGAGGCGTCGCGTACTGAGGTTCTGGGACCGGCCTGGCGGCGCTACGCTGGGATCCGCCGTGGAACGCCCCTGGCGCCTCGCTG
>JBEKGQ010000628.1:0-4612 GCA_050012715.1 Polyangiaceae bacterium | reverse complement strand
CACGCGAGCTGCATGCGCGCGCCCTCGGGCGAGAGCGGCTCGAGCTCGCCCTCGGCCATGCCGCTGCTCCACGCGCGCTCGACCGAGAGCGCCTCCTCGCGGATGCTCGTCCCGAGCAGGAGCGCCTCTTCGATCGAGTCCGGCTCCCAGGCCATCGCGAGGAGCGCCGCGCTCCACGCGACCAGGCGCCCACCGAGCGCCTCGCCGCGGGCGCACATCGAGCGCGCGCGCGTCAGGTAGAGCCCCTCCGGACCGGGGCTCATCCCCGCCGGCGGCATCCGGAACGCGACGACGACGTGTCTCGCCACGGGTCAGACGCGGATGCGCTTCTTGAGCGCCGCCAGCTCGTCGTCGATGTCGCTCGACTTGCCGCTCTCGTCGCCCTTGCCGCCGCCGCCGCGCTCGAGCTCCCGGAACTTCGCCTCCAGGTCCTCGTTCTTGGGGCCCTTGCCGAGCGCCTCTTCGACCTCGGCCATCGCGAGCCCCTCCTGCTCGCGCCCTTCGATCTTCTCTTCCATCCGGCGGAAGTTGTCGAACGCGCTCGAGCCCCCCTTCGAGCCGAGCTGCTCGGAGGTGGACCCGCCGCGGGCCTGCTGGGCGCGCGCGACGATCGTCCCTTTTCGCATCTTGAGCTCGGAGAGCTTCTCCTTCATGCGCTCGAGCTCTTCCTTCATCTTGAGCGCGACGTCGCGTTGCTCGACGCGCACCTTGTCCGCCAGCTCGGCCTCGCCGGTGGCGCGCTTCTTCTGCTTGAGGGCCTCGCGGGCGAGGGCCTCGTCGCCGCTCTTGAGCGCGAGCTCGGCCCGCTTGTCCCAGCGCTCGACGTCGGCCCGGAGCTCGTCGGCCTTCTTCTTGAGCTGCTTCTCCGCGGCGACGGCCTGGATGACCTCCTGGTGGCCGGCCTTGATCTGGACGTCCATCTCGTCGAGGTTGAGCTCGACGAGCTTTTTGTCGTCCTCGGCCTTGTCGAGCAACGAGTTGAGGTTGCTCTGAATGACCTTGCCCATCCGGTCGAAGATGCCCATGGCTGGTTCCCGTCTCCCGACCAATGTAACACGCGTCCGGAGCCGTCCAGTCCGACCTTCGGGTAGGCGGTCGCCGCGTCGTTCACACCGCCCGCCCGACCTTCGGTATGCTCGCACCATGGACGATTGGCATCGCAACCTCGTGAAGGAGCTCGTCAAGGAGACGCCGGCCGGCGTCCTCCCCGACTCGGCCGCCTCGCTCGAGATCGGCTTCGGCCAGGCGCGCAGCGCGCTCACCTACATGCTGGAGCTGTCGCGCGCGCACCGCATCCCGGCGACCGGGAGCGTGACGGGCGACGACCTGTGGCTCCAGCTCGGCGAGGGCCGGCTCCGCTTCACGCTGAACCGTCGCGAGGGCGTCGTCGTCGTCGTGCGTCCGGGCCAGGCCGACGCGCAGATCCGCCCCGGCGGGGGCGACCTCGGCGCCATGGCGCGCACCGCGATCGACGCGCTCGTCGCCGCGTGGCGCGCCGGGCCGCCGCAGCTGCGGACGCCGAGCGCCCCGCCCCCCGAGTTCGAGGACGAGCCGACGAAAGGGTGAGTGAACGCCATGCCCACGTGCAAGCAGTGCGGTGACGAGGCCGACCAGCTCGTGACGGTGAAGGTCGACGGCAAGGCCAAGAAGATGTGCGAGGACTGCGCCGATCGGGCCCGCGAGCAGGGCGAGATCGCCGAGGCCAGCGAGAGCGCGGTTCAGAACATGATGGGCTTCAAGGGGCGGCGGTAGTCCCTAAAATGGACGAGCGCGATCCTCGACCATCCGAGAAAGACGAGAGAAACAGGAGGGTAGGAGGCAAGGAGAAGGAAGGAGGGACTTGGGTCGAGAATCTGCGACCATCTCACCCTTCTTTCCTCCTTCCCTCCTTCCCTCCTGTGAAGCTTTTTCCTGCTCGTGATCGAGGCTCGCGTTCGGTGATCTAGCGACCGACTTCGCGATTGAGGATGTGGATGGCCTGGCCGAGGCCGTTCAGGCTCGCCTCCATCATGCCCTCGCCGAGGGTCGGGTGCGGGTGGACGGTGAGCCCCACGTCCTCGAGGAACGCGTGCATCTCGAGGGCGAGCGCGCCCTCGCTGATGAGGTCCGTCGCCTCGGGCCCCACGATGTGGAAGCCGAGGATCTCGTGCGTCGCGCGGTCCGAGACGACCTTGATGAAGCCGTCCGTCTCGTTCACCGCCATCGCGCGCCCGAGGGCGCTGAACGGGAACTTGCCGATGCGGACGTCGATGCCCTTGGCCTTCGCCTGCTCCTCGCCGAGGCCGACCGTCGCGATCTCGGGATCGGTGAAGATGGCGGCCGGCATCGCGACCCAGTCCTTGGCCGCCTTGTGCCCGGCGATGATCTCGGCGACGACCTCGCCCTCCTTGCTCGCCTTGTGGGCGAGCATGGGCACGCTCGAGACGTCGCCGATGGCGTAGATCCCCGGCACGTTGGTCCGCCCGAGGCTGTCGGTCGGCACGAACCCGCGCTCGACCTTCACCCCGAGCTCCTCGAGCCCCAGGCCGCCGCCCATCGGGCGCATCCCGACCGCGACGACCACCACGTCCGCGACGAGCGTCTCCGTCTTGCCGCCGACCTCGACCCGCACCGCGAGCGACCCGTCCTTCTGGGGCTCGTAGCCGAGGGCCTTCGCGCTCTTGAGGATCTTCGCCCCGTGCTTCACGTACGCGCGCTCGACGACCGCCGCGACGTCCGCGTCGACGCCGGTGAGCACCTGGGGGAGCATCTCGACCACGGTCAGCTCGCTGCCGAGGTGCTGGTACGCCCCGCCGAGCTCCATCCCGATGATGCCGCCGCCGATGATGAGGAGGCGCTTCGGGATCTCGCGCAGGCTCACCGCTTCCTTGGCGCCGATGACCTTCTTGCCGTCGAACTTGAAGCTGGGGATCTCGATCGTCGACGAGCCCGTGGCGACGACGATGGCCTTCGTGGCCTCGATCGTCTCCGTCGTCCCCTCGCGGGTCTTCACCGTGATCGTCTTCGGCCCCGTGATGCGCGCCTCGCCGTAGAGGAGGTCGACGCCGTTGCCCTTGAAGAGGCCGCGCACCCCGCCGGTGAGCTTCTTGACGATGCCGTCCTTCCAGTCCTGGAGCTTGTTGGCGTCGATGCGCGGGTTGTCCGTCACCAGGCCGAAGGTGGCGCCGTTCTTCACCTTCTCGAAGGTGTGGCTCGTGGCGATGATGGCCTTGCTCGGCACGCAGCCCCAGTTGAGGCACACGCCGCCGACCTCGTCCTTCTCCACGCAGAGGACCTTCTGCTTGAGCTGCCCGAGGCGGATGGCGCAGACGTATCCGCCCGGTCCCCCGCCGATCACGATCGCGTCGTAGGTCTTGTTGGCCATGGCTGTCTCTAGTGGTGAGTAGGTGCGGGGGCGGTTTGCCGCAAGGTCTCCTGCTGCTCGCGCAGGTGCCACGGCATCTCGGCGTACACGTCCTCGAGGAGCGACGCGCGGTCCGGCGGCGGCATCGCCTCGACCTCGTCGATGGCGGCGGCGATCTCGCGGCCGAGCTCCTCCTCCATCGCCGCGTCCCCGGCGTCGCTCACGAGCCCGAGGTGCACGAGGTGACGGCGCAGCCGGTCGAGCGGGTCCTTGCGTCCCCAGGCGTCGACCTCGTCCTGCGAGCGGTACCGCGAGGGGTCGTCGCTCGTCGAGTGCGCGCCCATCCGGTACGTCAGCGCCTCGATGAACGTGGGCCCCTCGCCGGCGCGAGCCCGCGCGCACGCCTCGCCGAGGACGCGCATCATCGCGAGGACGTCGTTGCCGTCGACGCGGACGCCGGGCATCCCGTAGGCGCGCGCCTTGACCGCGATCGTGCGCGAGGCGGTCTGCTTCTCCGTCGGCACGCTGATCGACCAGTGGTTGTTCTGGCAGACGAGGACGCACGGCGCCTTCCACACGCCGGCGAAGTTCATCGCGGCGTGGAAGTCCCCCTGGCTCGTCGCGCCGTCGCCCGAGAAGCCGACGGCGATCGCCCCGGTCTTCTTCGCGCGCATCGCCCACGCCGCGCCGACCGCCTGCGGGAGCTGCGGCCCGATGCACGACGACCAGCTCACCTGGTTCACCGCGCGCCCCGACTGGTGGCTCGGCATCTGCCGGCCCTTCTGCACGTCGCCCGAGTTGCCGAACACCTGCGCCACGAAGGCCGGCAGCGGGAAGCCGCGCACGAGCATCACGCTCTGCTCGCGCAGCGCGGGGAACACCCAGTCGCCCTCGCGGACGGCGAGGCCGGTCGCGATCGGCACCGCCTCCTGGCCCTGCGCCGCGCCGTAGAAGCCGACGCGCCCCTGGCGCTGGAGGAGGATCATCCGCGCGTCGAGGGCGCGCAGGCGCCGCATCTCGCGGTAGGCGCGCAGCAGCGTCTCGCCGGGCAGGTGCGGGTCGGTCGCGGGGTCGGCGGTGCCGTCGTCCCGCAGGACGCGCAAGAGCGCGATGTCCGGGTCGTCGTCGCGCAGCTCCTCTTGCATCGAGGGCCGGTTTCTAGCACGAGTTCACGGCACGCAGACGCCGAGCCACGCCGGGAAGAGCTGCGCCGCCGTGGCGCACTGCTTCCCGGGATCGCAGGTGCCCGTGCCGGGCATCATGCCGAGG
>JBEKGQ010000627.1:0-4620 GCA_050012715.1 Polyangiaceae bacterium | reverse complement strand
CGCCGACGTGAACCCCTTCGAGGCGTGCGTCGCCGCGGCCCCCGGCTGCGAGCAGGTGGACGCCTGCATGCGCGCGCGCGGCGACGCGGTGGCGACCGCCTATTGCCGCGCCAACCACGCCAGCGCCGGCGCCCGCTCCGGCTGCGACGGCAACCGGCTCGTCGAGTGCTCCGAGGACGATCCCGCCGAGAGCTCCTCGACCGACTGCGCCGCGTTCGGGGCCACGTGCGGCGACGTCCCGCAGACCGGCGGTCTGATGACCCGCGCCTGCGTCTCGGCGACCCTCTGCCCGCCGGGAGCCCCCGAGGTGCGCTGCCAGGGCGAGCACGTCATCCTCGGGTGCCGCGACGGGGCCGTCGATCGTACTGCGTGCCTCGGCAACGCCCGCTGCGAGGAGCACAGCGTCGCGGGCGCCCCTTCCGCCATCTGCGAGCCGCCCGCCCACCGGCACTGCGACGCGGTCGGCAAGAAGTGGTGCGAGGCGGGCAAGCTCGTGTCCTGCCAGCCGCACGGCCCCTTCGGCGAGGCGGTCGTGTCCGACTGCGCCGCCCTCGGCCTCGCGTGCGACGAGCACGCCGTCACCGGCGCCGCCTGCGTCGCGCCCGGCCCGCGCGGCTGCGACCACGCCGCGGCCCGCTGCGACGGGGACGCGCTGACCTTCTGCGCCGCCGGGCGCCGCTTCCGCGTCGCGTGCGCGGACCTCGGCTTCGCCGCCTGCGACCCGGACGCCCACGGCGTCGACGCCGCCTGCGCCGCCTCCGCGCCGGCGCGGCCGGCGCGCTGATATGCTCCGGCCCTCGCGATGGCCTCCCCTTCGACCCATGATCCCGAGGTCCGCGTCCGGCGCATCCACCGCCGGGACCTCAACCGCGCCTGGGAGTTCCTCAAGCTCGTCTTCCGCGACGTGAACCAGGAGACGGTCGAGTACCAGCGCCCGCGCACGAAGCGGCGGTTCACCGAGGTGTACGACCTGGAGGACGTCGAGCAGCTCCTCTTCGAGGTGACCGGCGCCGAGGGCGACCAGATCGTCGGCTACGCGGAGTGCGCCTTCGAGGTGAGCGGCGCGGACAACTGGATCAACCTCCGCTACTTCGAGAAGCGCGAGATGCGGCCGCTCTTCGTCGAGGAGCTGGCGGTCCACCCCGACTACCAGGGGCGCGGCGTGGGGAGCTTCATGCTCGAGCAGGTGGAGCACCTCGCGCGCGTCCGCGGGTGCACGCACCTCGTCCTCGAGGTCGCCGAGAACAACGACAAGGCGCACAAGTTCTACCGGACGCGGAGCTTCTACAAGCTCGACGCGGCCATCTTCCTCGCCAAGAAGGTGCCCAACGACGCCGAGCTCCTGCCGCCCCGCAAGCTGAGGCGCACGCGCCGGGCCCCGGCGAAAACTTGAGCGCCCGCCCGGGCATGTCAGAATCACCTCGAGGCGTGCCCTGCGCACGTCGGTATGTCTTCCCGCACCCCGCTCCTGTGCCTCGTCGTCGCCGCCGCGGCGCTCATCGCCGCCGGGAGCGCGAGCCACGCCGAGCTGCCCGCCGGCCCTCGCCCGGTCACCGCGGCGAGCGCCGCGGATCTCTCCCCCGCGACGTCGGTGCGCGCGGCGCGGGTCGACTCGGATCCGGCGACGTACTCGGCGTGCGCCGCGCCCAGTGTGCTGAAGCTCCACGGGCCCGACGACTCGCGCGACCTCGCCTCGCTGGCCACGTGCTCGCGCGACGACGCCTGGGCGGAGGTCGCCGACCGCGAGCAGCCCATCGCCCTCCGCTGCGCCGCCGCCGGGCGCCCCATCGACCTCGCGCGCATCCTCGAGGGCGCGCTGCCGCTCGACGCCGCCACCGCGGCCCACGTCCACGGGGTCTTTCGCGCCGGGCAGACGCTGGGCCGCCGCGCCGACGTCTTCGGCCTCGTCGGCGACAGCCTCACCGTCGACGCCAACTTCGTCCGCCCCTTCGCCCCCGGCAGCAGCCACGCGGTCGTCCCCGCGGAGGTGCAGTCGCTCTTGCCGCTCGGCAAGTTCGCGGCGGAGTCGTTCACGCTGCCGCGCGCGGCGAAGGTCGGGGTCCGCGCGACCTGGCCGCTCGCGCCGCGGGGCTTCCGCGAGGCGAGCCCGCTCGACGAGATGGTCGCCGCGCAGTCGCCCGCGTACGCCGTCGTCCTCTACGGCACGAACGACGCCCTCTGGCGCACCGACTCGCTGCCGCTCCTCGTCCGCGGCTTCGACGCCGCGCTCACCGGCATCGTCGACGCCCTGGAGGCGCACGGCATCGTGCCGCTCCTCACGACGATCCCGAAGCACATGCGCGAGCGCGGCTGGCCCGACTGCGCCACGACGCCGACCGGCGGCGGCAACGAGCGGTTCAACGTGCAGACCGCGGTCCTCAGCGCCGAGGTGGCCGACCTCGCCTGCCGGCGGCACCTGCCGCTCATCGACCTGCGGTGGGCGCTCGATCCGCTGCTGGACCACGGCGTCGGCCCCGACGGGGTGCACCTCTCCGTGCACCCGGGCGGCGGCGGGGTGCTCGACGCGGCGGGGCTCGAGTGCGGCTACAACGTGCGCAACCTGGTCACGCTCCGCGAGCTGGGACGGGTGGTCGACGCGGCGGCGTGGTAACGAGGACCGGCCGTGGCGACCCACATCGCGCGCTGGGACCTCGACAAGACGTACCTCCGCACCGAGTTCGACTCGCTGCGGGACATCGTCAAGACCGCGCTCGAGCGACCGGACCAGAAGATCACCAACCCCGGCGCCTCCACGCTCTTGCGCGAGATCGTCCGCGCCGGCGTGCGGGTGCACATCCTCTCCGGGTCGCCCGAGCAGATGCGGCGGCGGCTGGAGGACAAGCTCCGCCTCGACGGGATCACCTGGGACAGCTTCACCCTCAAGCCGAACCTCCAGAACGTGCTGCGCCTCCGCTTCCGCGCCGTGCGCGATCAGCTCGGCTACAAGCTGCCGGCCCTCCTCGCGTCGCGGGCGCGGCTCACCCACGCCGGGGACGCCGATGCCTCGACGACCGAGTCGCTCTTCGGGGACGACGCGGAGGCCGACGCGTTCGTCTACTCGCTCTACGCGGACATCCTCGCGGGGCGCGTCTCGGACGAGGTGCTCCACGAGGTGCTCGAGCGCGGCCGCGTCTACGAGGACGTCGTGGAGACCGCGATGGACACGGCGCGGAGCATCCAGCACGGCCGCGTGGTCGAGCGCATCCTCATCTACCTCGAGCAGCAGTCCTCGCCGGACGACTTTCGCGCGTACGGCTCGCGCGTCGTGCCCTTCTACAACTACCTCCAGGCCGCCTTCGTGCTGCACGAGGACGGGCGGCTCGGCCCGGACGGCGTGCTGCGCGTCGCGGTGGAGCTCGTGACCGAGCATCGCTTCGACGGCGACGGGCTGGCGAAGAGCTACCTCGACCTCGCGCGGCGGGGGCACCTCCGCGGGCGGCCGGTGACCGCCATCGTCGAGGAGCTCGATGGCTGGCTCGCGCTCGGGCACGTGCCGGCGGTGGAGGAGCTGAAGACGATGGTCGCGCGACTCCCCGCGATGGCGGAGGGAGCCCGCGCCGGCTGGCACGAGGAGGAGTCCGCGCTCCCGGACTACGTGGGCCTGGTGCGAAGGCACAACCCGCGCTGGCGCCGCTGAGGGAATCCCCGGCCGGGCTCGGGGGTTACGCCTTCGAGGGCCATGCACAAGCGCTCCCGTCCTCGCGATCTGGTCTCCGTTCTCGCCGCCGCGGCGGTCGTCCTCGGGGCGCGGGCCTCCTTCGCCGACCACTACCAGGTGCCGTCCGGCTCGATGGAGCCGACGGTGGCGGTGGGCGACCAGATCTGCGTGAACAAGGCGGCCTACGGGCTGCGCGTCCCGGCGTCGCAGACGTACCTGCTCGAGGGCGCCGGCCCCGCGCGCGGCGACGTGGTGGTGCTCTCGTCGCCGGCCGACGGCGAGGTGCTGCTGAAGCGCGTCGTCGCCGTGCCGGGCGACGTCGTGGCGGTATCGGCGGGCCGCGTGGCGATCGACGGCCAGCCCGCGCCGCTGAAGGCCGACGGCGACGGCGGCGTGACCGAGGAGCTCGGCGGCCGCGAGCACGCGCTGTCGACGGAGTTCGGCGGCGGCCCGGACTTCGGGCCCACCCTGGTGCCCGCGGGGTCGTACCTGGTGCTCGGCGACAACCGCGGCAACAGCCGCGACGGCCGCTTCTTCGGCTGGGTGCCGCGCGGCGCCATCCTGGGGAAGGCCGAGGCGGTGTGCCTCCACGGCGGGAAGCTGGTCTGGCAGGGGCTCTAGGGCGAGAGAGATTGGCCGCCGAGGCGCGGAGACGCGGAGGAGGAGACGAGAGGGATTGGCCGCGCCCGCGCTGGTCCTCCGCGCCTCCGCGCCTCTGCGGCCAACCCTCTCAGGGACACGGGCTAGGCGTGCGCGGAGAGACTCCAGGGCGCGTCCGAGCCGGCCGAGGGCCTGGCCAAGGTCGCCCAGCGTTCGGCCAAGGTCGCCAAGGGCATGGCGAAGGCCGCCAAGGGCCTGTCCTCGCAGGACGGACGCTCGTCCTCGCAGGACGGACGCTTGGCGACCTTCGCTAACCCCTTGGCGACCTTCGCCAAGGGCCCGTCCTCGCAGGACGGACGCTT
>JBEKGQ010000626.1:0-4622 GCA_050012715.1 Polyangiaceae bacterium | reverse complement strand
CCCCTCCCCGCCCTCCCCGCCGATTCCCCCGCCGGTCCCCGTCGTACGGGTGCGCCCCCCGCGCCCGCCCACGTCGCCCCGCGGCGGCTGCTGCGCCTCGTTCCCCCGTCGCGGCGGCCCCCACGATCCCGTGTGCTCCCGATGCCCTCCGCTCGATCCGCGGTTCACGCCCCCACCCCAGTCCTCCTTCACCCCCAAGCCGCGCCGCGCCGGCGACCCTCCCCCGTACCGCGGATGCTTCTCGCCCCCGCTCCGCCCCGCGCCCCCTCCCTCGCTCGTACCCGCGCCCTCGCGCCCGCCCACGCCCGCCCGCTCGCCCGCGCCCTTCCCCCTCGGCCCCCGCTCCTCCTTGCGGGCCCCGTGGGGCCGCACCGGCCGCAGCCTCCCCGGCGGCGGCGCTTCGATTGGCGGCGACACCACGCGCTTCGGGACGCCGTGCTCCTTCTTCAGCGTCGTCAGCTCGTCGTGCGTGAGGTAGCGCCAGGCCCCCGGCCGCAGGCCCTCGCCGGTCACGCCCGCGAACGAGAGGCGCGAGAGCCGCATCACGCGAAAATCGGTCGCGATGCCCATGCGGCGGACCTGCTGGTTGCGCCCCTCGGTGATGGTCAGCTCGAACCAGGTCTTGTCGCCCTCGTAGCGGATCATCTTCGCTTTCGCGGGCAGCGTCTTGCCGTCCTCGAGGTCGACGCCCCGGCGCCAGCGGTCGAGGTCCTCCGGCTTCATCACGCCGTGCACCTTCACCACGTATGACTTGGGCACCGCCCTGCGCGGGTGCATCAGCGCCTCCGCGAAGTCGCCGTCGTTGGTCGCCAGGAGCACGCCGCTCGTCGCGAAGTCGAGCCGGCCAATCGGGTACACGCGCCCCGGGACCTTCTCGAGCAGCTCGCGCACGCTCGGGCGGCCCTCCGGATCGCTCATCGTCGAGACGACGCCTCGCGGCTTGTGGAGGACCACGTAGACGAGCGACTCGGCGAAGACGCGCTGCCCGTCGACCTCGATCTTCGCCGCCCGGGCGTCGACCTTCGTGCCGAGCTCGGTGACGACGCGGCCATCGACGCGGACGTGGCCGCCCGTGATGAGCTCCTCGGCGGCGCGACGGGACGCGATGCCCGCGCGCGCGAGGACCTTTTGCAGTCGGACGGGGGTGGCCATGAAGGGGCTGATAGCGTACACCGAGCCCCGATGCGACGCGTGGAGAAGCCGTGGGGTTACGAGCTCGTCTGGGCCGAGACCGAGAGGTACGTCGGCAAGATCCTGCACATCACGGCGGGGCAGAAGCTCTCCCGCCAGTACCACGTGAAGAAGGACGAGACGTTCCTCGTCGAGTCGGGCGAGATGGACCTCGAGGTCGGGCAAGGCGCGGAGCAGAAGACGATCCGCATGCGGGCCCGCGACTCCTTCCACTGCGCGCCGAACACCATCCACCGCATGGTGGCGGTGACGGACGTCGACGTGATCGAGGTCTCGACGCCGGAGCTCGACGACGTCGTGCGCCTCGAGGACGCGTACGGGCGGCAGGGCACGAGCGCGCCCTGAGCCGCCGGCCGGAGGCCCCCAACGAGACACGGCCTTGACCGGCGGGCGTTCCCGCAAAAGAGTAAGGGGGTATGCGGCCGCTCTCCGACTACCGGCGCCCTCCGTCCGCCGTGGAGCTCGCGCGGCTCGACGTCCCGGTGCTCCTCGTGGGGCTCCGCGGCAACCCGCGCTCCGCGGCGGCCGAGTACCGCACCTCGACGCAGGAGGGGTTTCCGGCGCTCCCGTCGGTCGCGGAGGCGCTCCTCGACGACGGCGTGTGCCTCGCGCCGCTGTCGAAGTCCGAGCGCAACCCGTACCAGAAGTTCATCTTCGTGGGGCGGGCCTCCACGTGCGACGTCATCCTCCGCGACGCGAGCGTCTCGAAGACCCACGCCGTCTTCGAGCGTGACGAGCGGCAGCCGCTCTGGAAGCTGCGCGACAACCGGTCGCACAACGGCACGTGGGTGAACGGCGAGCGGCTCGGCCCCGAGTCGCGCGTCGCGGTGACGAGCGGCGACGCGCTCGTCTTCGGCGCGTACCCGGCGTACCTGCTCTCGCCCGAGGAGCTCCGGCGTATCCTCCAGGCATGAGCCCCGTCGATGGCTGACGACCCGGCCGGTCGTCCCGACGCGACCGATCGCGGCCCGGGGGCGAATGCCACGGGACACGGCGACGACGCCGCGGCCGAGCCGAAGCTCGCCATCGGCGAGCGCGTCGGCCGCTACGAGCTGCTCGGGATGGTCGGCGAAGGCGGCATGAGCTTCGTCTACCTCGCGCACGATCCGGAGCTCGATCGCGACGTGGCGCTGAAGCTGATGCGCGTGCGCGTCGGCAAAGAGGGCGCGCGACGGCTGCAACGCGAGGCGCAGGCGCTCGCGAAGCTGTCGCACCCGAACGTGGTCCCCGTCTACGACGCCGGCATGGTCGGCGGGCAGGCCTTCGTCGCGATGGAGTACGTGCCGGGAAAGACGCTGCGCACATGGCTCCGCGGTGGGCGTCCGTGGCGCGAGGTCGTGGCGGTCATGGTCGCCGCCGGGCGCGGGCTCGCCGCCGCGCACGAGCGAGGGCTCATCCACCGGGACTTCAAGCCGGACAACGTCCTCATCGGCGACGACGGGCGGGTCCGCGTGCTCGACTTCGGCCTCGCGCGACTCGCCGGGATGCTCGAGGGCACGGTGATGCCTTCGGACGGCTCGGGCGGTTCGCGCGACTCGGTCCCCCCGGCGTCGTCGCCGTCGTCGTCGGGCTCGATGCTCGCCGCGCCCGACGCGCTCATCACCCGCGCGGACCAGCTCATCGGGACGCCGGCGTACATGGCGCCCGAGCAGGTGCGACGAGACCCGGTGGACGCGCGCACCGACGTCTTCGCGTTCGGCGTCACGCTCTACGAGGCGCTCTTCGGCGTGCGGCCGTTCGAGGCCCCGAAGGCTCCCGTCGGCACGGACGCGCGGACGGTGACGGCGACGATCACCGAGGGGACGCACCTCACGGTGCGCCCTCCGCCGGGCAAGACCGGGGTGCCGCGCTCCGTCCAGCGCATCGTCGTGAAGGCGCTCGCCTTCGAGCCGCGCGACCGCTGGGCGGGGATGAACGCGATGCTGGCGGCGCTCGAGCGCGACCCGTACCGCCGGTGGCGGCGCGCCGGCTACGTCGCGCTCGGCCTCGCCGGCGCCGCCGCGGCGGCGCTGACGGTGGGGCTCGCGCGAGCCCCCGCGAAGGACCCCGAGCTGTGCCACGGCGGAGGCGCCCGGAAGGACGCCGCCTGGGGCGCCGACGCCCGCGCCGGCGTCCGGGCGGCCTTCGAGGCGACGCGCCTTCCCTACGCCGGCGACGCCGCGAAGGCGGTCTCGCGCGAGCTCGACGACTACACGTCGCGCGTGGCGGAGGCGGTCGACGGGACGTGCACGGCGACGCGCCTGCGCGGGGAGCAATCGGACGAGGCGATGGAGCTCCGCATGGCCTGCTACGAGGCGCGCTGGCGCGAGGTCGCGGCGCTGGTCGATCTGCTGCGACGCGCCGACCCGGGCACGGTGAAGGAGGCGGCCCACGCGGCGAAGTCGCTGTCGCCGCTCGAGCCGTGCACGGACGTCGCGGCGCTCCGCGCCCCGACGCCGCGGCCGCGCGACCCGGAGGCCGCGGCGAAGGTCGACGCGATGGAGGGGCGCCTCGCCTCGGTGATGGCCACGTACGGGGTCGGCAAGTCGACCGCCGCCGCCGCGCTGTCCGAGGGGCTCGCCGACGACGCGCACAAGGTCGGCTTTCTGCCGCTCGTCGCGCGCGTTGACTTCTGGCGCGGGCGCTCGTACGCGGACCTCAGCGAGAGCGACAAGTCGATCCCGGCGTTCCGCGCCTCCTTCGCCGAGGCGCTGGCGTCGCACGAGGACCGCACGCTCGCCCAGGCCGCGGCGCGGCTCGCGCAGGAGTACATCTACGCGCACCAGGCGCCGGAGTTCGACTACTGGGCGAGCGTCGCGCAGGCGAGCATCGACCGCGGGCCACCGGACCCGGCGCTCGAGAGCTTCCTCGAGCACACGCGGTGCGTGGCGCTCTGGACCGCGGGCAAGATCGTCACGCGCCTCGCGTGCCTCGAGAAGCACGCGGCGAAGGTCGAGCCGGTGCGGCCGCTCGACGAATGGGAGCTGACGACCCTCGGCCTCGCGGCGGTGGACGTCGGGCAGTTCGACCGCGGCATCGCGTACGCGCGGCGAGGCTACGAGTACTCGCTGAAGCAGAACGGCCCGATGCACCCGAGGACGCTCGAGATGCGGATGTACGAGTGCAAGGTAGAGGTCGACTCCGGCGACTACGACGCGGCGCTCTCGGTGTGCACCGCGACCCTCGAGGCAATCGAGGCGGTGGCAGGGGACAATCGCGCGCTCGTCGGGCGCAACCGCGTGTACCTGGTGGATCTGCTGACCAGCGAGAAGCGCTACGACGACGCGCGCGCCGAGCTCGGGCGCGCCGCGTCCACCGGGGCGGCTCCGGCGGACCTCGAGGAGGCGACGGCGAGGCTCGACGCGCTGACGGGGCACGTCGACCGGGCGCTGCCGCACTTCCGCCAGGCGCTGGCGGAGCTGAAGGACCTCCCCGCCGACCACCCCGACGTG
>JBEKGQ010000625.1:0-4624 GCA_050012715.1 Polyangiaceae bacterium | reverse complement strand
AGATCAAGGTCGTCGCCGAGAAGGACCCTGCAAAGCTCCCCTGGAAGGAAGTGGGCGCGGACATCGTGCTCGAGTGCACGGGCCTGTTCACCGACAAGGAGAAGGCCGGGGCGCACCTCGCCGCGGGCGCGAAGAAGGTCGTCATCAGCGCGCCGGCCAATGGGCACGACGCGACGGTCGTGCTCGGCGTGAACACCGAGGTCTACGACGGCGCCAAGCACGCGATCATCTCGTGCGGGTCGTGCACCACGAACTGTCTCGCGCCCGTCGCGAAGGTCCTGCTCGACAACTTCGGTCTCGAACGCGGCCTCATGACGACGATCCACTCGTACACGAACGACCAGGCGGTCCTCGACATCCCGCACCGCAAGGGCGATCTGCGCCGGGCGCGCGCGGCGGCCATCAACATGATCCCGAGCAGCACCGGCGCGGCCAAGGCGCTCTCCGAGGTCCTCCCGCAGCTCAAGGGCAAGTTCGACGGACAGTCGATCCGCGTGCCGACCGCCGACGTGAGCATCGTCGACCTCACCTTCGAGACCGACAAGGCGATGACGAAGGACGCGATCCACGCCGCGATGAAGGCCGCCGCCGAGGGGCCGATGAAGGGCATCCTCGCGTATACCGAGCTACCGCTCGTGTCGGGCGACTACATCGGGGACCCGCACTCGTCGATCTTCGACGCCACCATCACGCAGGTCATGGGCGACAAGCTCGCGAAGGTCTTCTCCTGGTACGACAACGAGTGGGGCTTCTCGAACCGCATGGTGGAGCTCACCCAGCTCGTCGCGTCGAGGCTCTGATGCCGGCCAACGCGCTCGAGGGCATCCGCTCGATCCGCGATCTGCCCATCGAGCAGAAGCGGCTCTTTCTCCGCGTGGACTTCAACGTGCCCCTCGAAGGGGGCGGCGCGGCGGCGATCCGCATCACCGACGACTCGCGCATCCGCGAGGCGCTGCCGACGATCAAGCACGCGATCGAGCGCGGCGCGCGCGTCGTCTGCGCGAGCCACCTCGGGCGGCCGAAGAAGGGGCCCGATCCGCGCCTCTCGCTCGAGCCGTGCGCGGCCCGCCTGGCGGAGCTGCTCGGGCAGGACGTGACCCTGCCCGAGGACTGCGTGGGCGACGCGGCGAAGAAGGTGGTCTACGATCTACGCGCCGGGCAGGTGTGCCTGCTCGAGAACCTCCGCTACCACGCGGAAGAAGAGAAGGACGACGAGGGGTTCTGCAAGGAGCTCGCGGAGCTGGCGGACGTGTACGTCGACGACGCGTTCGGCGCCGTGCACCGGGCCCACGCGAGCGTGCACGGCCTCGCGAAGCTCTATCGCGAGCGGGGCTGCGGGTTCCTCCTCGAGAAGGAGATCGCGGCGCTCGGGACCATCGTGACCGCGCCGGAGAAGCCGTACGTGGCCATCCTCGGCGGGGCGAAGGTGTCGGACAAGATCGCGGTCGTGGAGTCGCTCCTCGAGAAGGTGACGACGCTGGTCATCGGCGGCGCGATGGCGAACACGTTCCTCGCCGCGAAGGGCAAGAACATGCAAGCGTCGCTCGTCGAGGGCGACAAGCTGGCCCTCGCGCGGACGCTGCTCGAGAAGGCGCAGGCGCGCGGCGTCGAGGTGGTGCTGCCGGTCGACGTGGTGGTGGCGGCCAGCGTCAACGCCGAGCCGGGCGACGCCGAGACGGTCGACGTGGACCACGTGCCGGCGCACAAGATGGCGCTCGACGTGGGGCCGAAGAGCGTGGAGCTCTTCGTACGCCGGTTCGGTGACGCGAAGACGATCTTCTGGAACGGGCCGATGGGGCTCTTCGAGAAGGCGCCCTTCGCGGGGGGGACGTTCGCGGTCGCCCGGGCGATGGCCGCGTCCCGCGCCTTCACGGTGGTCGGGGGCGGGGACAGCGCGGCGGCGGTGCACGCGGCCGGCGACGGGGTCGCGGCCAAGATGAAGCACATCTCGACCGGCGGAGGCGCGTCGCTCGAGCTCGTGGAGGGGAAGAAGCTGCCGGGCATCGAGGTTCTCCGGACGGGCGAGCCGCCGGCGGCGAAGGCCTGAACGATGAGACACGCACGGCGACCGCTGGTGGCGGGCAACTGGAAGATGCACCACGGCGGCGCCTCCGGCGTCGAGCTCGCGGCCGACATCGTGCGCAAGGCGCCCGCCGCGCAGCACGTCGACATCGTCATCGCGCCCCCCTTCACGGCCCTCGCGGCCTGCGCCCACGAGTGCGACGGCAGCCGCGTCGAGGTCGCCGGGCAGAACCTCTACCCGAAGGACGGGGGCGCCTTCACGGGGGAGATTAGCCCGCGCATGCTCGTCGACGCCGGGTGCTCCTGGGTCATCCTGGGCCACAGCGAGCGGCGGCACCATTTCCACGAGAGCGACGCGTTCGTGTCGCACAAGGTCATGGCGGCGCTGTCGGCGGGCCTCATGCCCATCGTGTGCGTCGGCGAGACGCTGGCCGAGCGCGAGGCGGGGCGGACGATCGAGGTGGTCGAGCGCCAGGTGCGGGCGTTCCTGGCCATCCTCGCCGAGGCGTCGCGCCCGGTGGCGGTCGCCTACGAGCCGGTCTGGGCCATCGGGACGGGCAAGAACGCCGGCCCCGAGGAGGCCCAGGAGGTCCACCAGGCCATCCGGGGCTGGATGGCCCAGGCCTCCGCCGAGCTGGCGTCGGGGACGCGCATCCTCTATGGAGGGTCGGTCAAACCCGACAACGCGCACGATCTGCTCGCCGCCCCCGACGTGGACGGAGCCCTGGTCGGCGGGGCGAGCCTCGATGCGGCATCCTTCGCCGCCATCGTTCAAGCCGCCGAGACGTTGGCCAAGTAGGCAGAGTCGCTAGAGTTTCCCGAGGTCCTTCCCGATGCTCACCACGCTGCTCGACATCGTCCACATCTTCGTCTGCGCCTTCCTCATGCTGGTCGTGCTCCTCCAGCAGGGCAAGGGCGGCGGCATGGGACAGGCCTTCGGCGGCGGGGCGACGGCCCAGGTCTTCGGTGGGCGGGGCGCCGGGAACATCCTGACGCGGGCGACGGCCATCTGCGCCGGCATCTTCATGCTGACGAGCGTCTCGCTGGCGTACGTCTCGTCCTCGGGCGACCGCGAGCTCAAGGCGCGCATCGTCGAGGAGCAGCGCAAGGGCAAGGGCAACGAGGGGACGCGCATCAAGGCGACGAAGCCCCCGCCCTCGGCGGCCCCGGCTCCGCCTCCGGCCCCCGGCACGCCGGAGCCCCCCGGCGGCAACACCCCCTGAGCGGCCCTTGAGCGCCCCTTGAGCTCCGCCCGCGAGCGCGCGCTCGACGCGCTCGTGCTGACGGTGGCGAAGGTCGCGGTCGGAGCCTGGGTGCTCCGGCAGGGGTTCACGCACGTCTCCGACGACGACTACGCGCGCACCGTCATCGCCGAGCAGCTGGCGCACGCGCCGCGCCTCGATCCGAGCGGGACGAGCTGGCTGCCGCTGCCGTTCTGGCTCGAGGGGGCGGCGATGATGGTGGCGGGGCGGACGCTCGGGGTGGCGCGGACGGTCGCCGTGGTGCTCGGCGCGGTGAGCGTCGCGGCACCGTACCTGGCGATGCGCGTCGTCGGGGTGCGACGGGGGGCGGCGATCGTGGCCACCGCGGTGGCGATGGCCTTGCCCTGGAACGCGTGGCTGGGGGTGGCCACGGTGCCGGAGGGGTGGTTCGGGCCGCTCGTGGCGGGGGCGGTCATCGCGATGGGGCACGACGACGAGGCGGGCGGAGGCGCGAGCGGAGGGCGCGCGCGAGCGTGGGCGGCGTGCGCGCTGCTCGCGGCGTCTCTGTCGCGGTACGAAGCGTGGCCGGCGTGCGCGGTGATGGCGGGGCTATGTGCGTGGCGGGTCGTGCGTGGCCAAGCGCGAGCGCGACGCGCGGAGCTGGGATACGCCGCGGTGGCGGTCGCGGGGCCGGTCGCGTGGATGGCGTGGAACGCCCGCGCGCACGGCAGCGCGCTCCACTTCCTGGCGCGGGTCAGCACGTTCCGGCAGGCCATCGGAGCCGCGGACGTCCCGCTCGGCGAGAAGCTCCTCGCCTACCCGCGCGCCCTCGTCGTGGAGACCCCCGAGGTCGCCGTGCTCGGCGCCGTCGGGCTCGTCGCCCTCGCGGGCCTCGGGCCGGCGCCGTTTCGCGCACGCTGGCGGTGGGCCGCGGGCGCCACGCTCGCCATCGTGGCGTTTCTCGTGTGGGGCGACGTGCACGACGGCGCGCCGACGCATCACCCGGCGAGAGCGCTGGCGTCGGTATGGTGGGTGCTCGTCGGCATGGGCGTCGACGCCGTGGCGACGCTCGGAGGAGCGCTCTCCGCGAGCCGCCGGGCGGTCGTGGCGGCCGCGGCGTCGCTGGCGGGGCTCGCGTGGTGCGCGTGGCTCCCGGCCCGATGGGCCGATTCGCCGGGGCGCAGCGCGGCCGAGCACCGCGAGGCACCCATCGCCCGGGGCCTCGACCTGCGTGCACGCGGCGTCGCCCACGTCGAGGTCACGCCGTGCGCCTTCGAGCACTTCGCGCTCCTCGCCGCGTGGGGAGCCCCGGAGCGAGCCACCGTGCACCCGCGCACGGGAGCGCCGGTGACGGCCGAGTGCCCGCTCGTCGACGAGCGCTGAGCGGCGTAGGAAGGAAG
>JBEKGQ010000624.1:0-4626 GCA_050012715.1 Polyangiaceae bacterium | reverse complement strand
ACCGCCACCGCCACCCCCTGTGCCGCTGCCACCCTCCTCGCTGGTACCGGCATCCGACTCGTCGGTGGTGAAGGTCATCGAGTGGCGTTCGACGTCGCAGGCCTCCCCCGTTCCGCAGACGCCCTGCCCGACGAGATCCGCCGCCGTGCACGGAGAGCCCGCCTCGGCCGGCGCCCCGCCACCGCTGCTGCTGCTCCCACTCCCACTCCCGCTCGCCGTCCCGCCGCCTCCGCTGCTTCCGCTTCCCGAGCTGGACGCGGGATCGACGTTGGGTTGCTCCCCGGCCGAGGTGCTCCCCGCCGAGCACCCGGCGACGACCGCCGCGATGGACGCCAGGATGGGCCACCGAGCGTGTGACGACGAAGAAATGGTGCGCATCGAAACCCTCCGCAGCTCGCCGTAGGAGCACTTGCCGTACCGATCCCGACGCCGGGCGACTTCCGGAGCAACTCCGTCTTCTTCCGTCGACATCGGCTCGCCCTCGCGGCCTCGGCGACGTTGCAGCGATGGACCGTTGGTGGATCGCGCATTTACCAGGAACCGATGCCGGCGGATGTAAGCGCCTCGGGCAGGAGGCGCGTTTTCGCGGTGTTCCGGGCAACGAGCTCGACGTCCGCCGGTGGCGCCCCTCGTGCAGAATGGGCCCCCAAGGTGGAGCTCCTCGCGGCCTGCGGCGGCCTTGCCGTGACCCTCGGTCTGGTCGTGACGCGTCCGCGTCTCGGCGCGACGCTTCGCATCGGGCCGGCCCCGGCGGCGGCGGCGGGGGTCCTCGTCATGCTGGGCTTCGGGGTCGTCTCCCTCCGGGACGTCGAGGGCGCCGGGGGTGTCCTCGTCCGACCGCTGCTCACGATCGTCGCCCTCATGGTCACGACCGCCGTGGCGCAGCGCATCGGCCTCCTCGACCGGCTCGCCGAGCGGGTCTTCGCCAGCACGACCGGGTCCGGTGCGCGCCTGTTCTTCGGCGTGTTCCTCCTCTCGGGCCTCACCGCGGCCACCCTCAACAACGACGCCGCGGTGCTCCTGCTCACGCCGGCCGTCGTCGGGCTGGTGCGGCGGCGCTACCCGGGACGGCCCGGCCTCGTCACGGCGTTCGCCTTCGCCGTCTTCATGGCCGCCGGCGTCGCTCCGCTCGTGCTCTCCAACCCGATGAACCTCGTCTTCGCGGCCTACGCAGGCATCGACTTCAACGCCTACGCCGCCCGGATGGTCCCGATCTGGCTCGTCGGCGGCGCCGTCGCCGCGTGGACCCTCTGGCTCGTCTTCCGGAGAGTGCTCGCTTCGGCCCCGATGGTCGATCGGCCCTCGCCGGCGCCCGCGCTCGAGCCGCTTCACGTCCGCATGCTCGTGCTGATGTTCTCGGTCCTGGCGGTGTGTCCGCTCGTGGCCTACTTCAACGGCCCGGTCTGGGTCGTGGCGATGGCCGGGGCGGTCCTCGCCCTGCTCTTCGTCGCACGCCCGTCGGAAGCGCCGATCGTCGAGACGCTGCGCCAGGGCATCGCCTGGGACATCCTCGCGTTCCTCGTCCTCGTGTCGGTGCTCGGGCTCGGGCTGCGCAACGCCGGCCTGGTCGGTCACCTCTCGTCTCTCTATGCCGGTGGCGACGTCGCCGTCGTCGGCGTCACGTCGGCGCTGGGCTCGGCCGTCATCAACAACCACCCGATGTCGATCGCCAACATGCTCGCGCTCCACGACGCAGGGTCGTCGCGCCTCGCGCTGGCCGCGCTGGTCGGGGGCGACCTCGGACCGCGCCTCTTGCCGATGGGGTCCCTGGCGGGCCTGCTCTGGCTCGAGAAGCTGCGCGAGGCGAAGGTGGAGATCCCCCTCGGCCGCTTCTTCCTCATCGGGCTCGCGCTGACGCTCCCGACGCTCGTGCTGTCGCTGTTCATGGTGCGCTGGCTCTAGGGGGAGCAGGGCGATGCGATTTGCTCTCGGGCTCTCCGTAGCTCTCGCCGCCGCCGCCGCCGCCGCCGCCACCGGCTGCCGCGCCGGCGCGCCGCAGGAGGAGCCATCCGACAGCGGTACGGCCGACGATGGTCCGACGACGGACGAGCGTTCGCCGCAGGAGGCCGCGGCTCCTTTGCCCGAGGCGAGCCTCGTCGGCGACGAAGGAGCGACGGAGCCGACGGACTGCCCCGCGTCGACGAAGCTCATCTACGTCGCGAGCGAAGAGCGCCAGCTCTACTCCTTCGATCCGGTCCACGTCACGTTCCAGCTCGTCGGCAACATCGACTGTGCCCAGGGCATCTACGTGAACTCCATGGCCGTCGACCGCCAGGGCAACGGCTGGATCAACTACGGCGACGGCTCGCTCTGGGAGACGAGCCTGGCGAGCGGCGGCTGCACGGCCACGAGCTTCGTCCCCAACCAGCAGGGGGTCGGCCTCTTCGGGATGGGCTTCAGCACCCTGACGCCCGGCACCGCGACGGACACGCTCCTCATCGACGATCTGAGCGGCGGCGGCCTGGGCATGATCGAGCTCGCCTCGATGACGCTCATGCGGTTCGGGCCGTTCCCGGGCAGCCTCGCCAATCGTACGTGCGAGCTCACCGGCACCGGCGACGGACGACTCTTCGGCTTCTTCGCGGGGAGCTTCTACGACGACGCGTCGGCGGCGGCCGTCATGCAGCTCGACCCGAACACCGAGGAGGCGACCCAGCAGTGGCCGTTGCCCACGATCGACACCGGCAGCGACTGGGCGTTCGCGTTCTGGGGCGGAGACTTCTACCTCTTCGTCGCCGACAAGTACGACGAGAGCGATCCGTACACGACCGTGAGCCGCTTCGATCCGAGCGACGGCACCCTCACGATGCTCGCTCAGAACATCGGCTTCCGCGTCGTCGGAGCCGGGTCGTCCACGTGCGCGCCGACCAGCGTCACGCAATAGCGCCTGCCTCCGTCGCGCCCCGCTCAGTGAACGATCGTCCCCCGGACGATCGTCAGCTGCACGGTCTCCCCCGTCTCGGGCCGCAGCGCGGTCACGCCCACGCTCGTCCCCGGCTCTCCGCGCAGCCGCTGGAGCACGTCCGCCATCGACATGCCCTGCGTCGGCTCGCCGTCGATCGTCACGATGCGGTCGCCCGAGCGAAGGCCGGCGCGCCCCGCGGGGTCGCCGGGGAACACGTCGCGCAGCGTGATGCCGCCGCCGTTCTGCTCGAGCGCCGCGCCGATGCCGCCGAGCTCGAGGCCCGCCCCGCCGTCCATCGTCGTCAGCGTCACGTCCTGGCGAAGCGTCGCGCCGGAGTCGACGCGCAGCCCGGACACGAGCTTCATGCGGAAGCCGTCCTTGTGCACGCGGAGGGTCAAGGGACCCGCCGGGGCCCCCTCGATGCGGTAGAGGCCCGTCTCGTCGGTCAGCGCGTCGGAGTTGCTGTTCGCGACGCTGCTCACGGCGTCGAAGTGGACGTCGACGCCCGCGAGCGGAGCGTGGTGCTCGTCGAAGACGTGCCCGGTGACGACTCCGCCCCGGAGGAGCGTGATGCGGACGCCGCCGGTCACCGCGCCGCCGCGGACGTCGAGGGGGTCGGAGCGCGTCGGTGGCAAGCCGGAGGACGACGCCGTGAGGACGTACGTGCCGGGCGCGAGGTGATCCCACCGGAACGCTCCCCGGGGATCCTCGACGGTCCGCGAGCGTCCGCGCCGCTCGAAGGCCCGGCCACGCGACGGCGTGAAGGACTCGATGCCGATGGTGTACGTCGGCAGCCCCGCGCCGTGGTCGTCCACGACGACCCCCTCGATGGCCCCGCCCGGCCTGAGCCGCAGCGTCAAGTGCGTGCCCTCGACCACCGCCGCCACGTCGCTCGGCGCCGACTCGGACTGCTCGGCCAGGGCGTCGCAGCCGATCGCCGACGGCGGGAGCTGGAAGGTGCCGTCCTCTCCGCTCTCCGTGCGGACCTCGGAGGGCTGCTCCTCGCACGCCACCACGCGCGCACGCGCGGGCTGACCATCCGCGTCGAGCACGACCCCGTCGACCGGCGGTGCGGCCACGAGCCGCACCCGCACCACGAGCTCCGTCTGGTCGTCGCGAGGGCCGAGCACGGCCCGCGCCGTCCGGTAGCCGCGCGCCACGGCGACGAGCGAGGTCGCCTCGTCCGGGACGGTGGGGATGCGGAAGGCGCCCGCCTCGTCGCTGGTCGCCGCCGGCACGATCCAGGGGACGCCCTCGACCGTGAGCACCGCGCCGGCGACCGGGTGGTCGTCGGCGTCGACCACCGTCCCCCGCACCGCCCCCGCCGCCGACAGCACGAGCGTGATCTCCGTCGTGCCGGCGTCGATGCTCTGGAGGACGGCGCTCGTGACCACCCCGTCCGGATCGTGATCGGCGACGACGCGGACCCGCCATGGCCCGACGTGGGGAAAGGAGAACGCGCCGGCGCGATCCGTCTTCGTGTCCCGGTAGACCGTGTACGGAGGGCTGGGGGAGACGAGGCGGACCGTCGCCCCGTTCACGGCGTTTCCGTCCGCGTCGAGGATGTGGCCGAGGATCTCCGGGCTGCGCGGTCCGGGCGGCGCTGGCGAACGGCGAGCTCGACGCGCTCCGGTTCGAGAGCTGGCAGAAGCTCCGCGGCGAGCTCGGTCACCGGAGAAAGCCTCGACGGTGACCAGCGCACCGCAAGGGCCGCCTCGGTC
>JBEKGQ010000623.1:0-4631 GCA_050012715.1 Polyangiaceae bacterium | reverse complement strand
AGCTCCTCCTCTTCCCAGGCGAGCTCGGTCAGCACCATCGAGTCGATCGAAACCTTTCCACCGACGCCGGCGTAGCCGTGCACGGCGTGGGTCCCCGGGGCGTGCGCGCGATTCGTCTCGAGGACGCTCGGGAGGAGCTCGAGGGAGAAGTTGACGATGTCGTTCGCGGCCGGGCTCGAGAGGGCGGCGAGGAGATCGACGTGAGCCAGGGCGCCGGCGGCGGTCGACTCGGGTCCGAGCATGCCGAGGAGGCGCAGCGTGTCGAGGTCGAGCGCGTCGGCGAGGGTGAGGACCTGGAGCTTGGCGCGGGAGAGCGCCTCGAGGCACGCGGCCTCGTGGGTCCGCGCCACGGCGGCGAAGAGCCGGGGCAACTGGCCATCGAGATCGCGCACGAGCTCGGGATCGAGCGGGAGCGTCTCGGGCCAGGGGGCCTTCCGCGGCGCGCGCTGCACGACGGACGCGAGCACGCGGGCCAGCACCACGACGACGAGATCGTCGCCGAGCTTCATCGTCCGCGCGCGCTCGGCCGCCTGGCTCTTCGCGATCTCGGCCACGATGCCCCGATACACCGCCACCAGCGCGCCGAGCTGCGGGACGCGCGCGATGACGGCGTCCGCGCCCGGCCGCGGCGCGAGCTCGATCTGCTCGCGGGGAGCCCCGTAGAGCATCCCGAGGTCGTGCACCACGAAGAGCGGCAGACGCACCCCGAGGCGCGCCAGGTCCCGCCACCAGCGTACCGCGCGCACGACGAGCATCGGTGAGCCGGCCCGGACGGCCGACAGCAGCAAGCCCCCGAGGGGCCCGACGATCGCGGGATCCCGCTCGAGCGCCGGCGATACGGGCACGGGACCCTTGCTGTCAGCTCAGGGTGTCAGCAGCGTCACTTCCACTGATCGGGGGTAACCCCCATGTTGTCGACGCCCTTGCCGTTGATCGAGTTCAGATCCGGCTTCATGCCGCCCTGCTTGATGCAGTGCCAGTCGCCCACCTCGTTCGAGTCGGCCAGCGCATACTGCCCGGCGAGCTCGCCGAACTTCTCGCCCATCTTGTAGACGAAGACGCCGGAGCCCTTGGAGTCGGCGCTCGGCCCGACGCCGCCGTACTTGTGCTCGTTCCACGTGAAGTGCAGCACGTTGCCCTCGGCGGTGCCGCTGAGCTCACCCCAGTGGCTCCCGTCGGTGCGCTTCCAGCGGCCGACGATGTTCCCGTCCTGCTCGATCATGTGGAGGTAGCCGTAGACCGGGTTGTAGTAGACGCCGGGCCACGACTCGCCGGACGGCATCTCGCCCGCCTTGATGACGCCGAACTTGGCGCCCCCGCCGCCGCCGCAACCGACGCTCATCGCCGCGAGCGCCACCACCACGATGCACAGAAACGCCCAGATCCGAGCTCTCATGGCCCGGGAGGATAGCAAAGGACGGCCCGCCCTAGGGACTACTACGCCGTCGCGTCGTCTCCGCCCTCGCTGTCGTCTTCCAGGGCCTCGCCGTGGCACTTCTTGAACTTCAGCCCACTGCCGCAGGGGCACGGGTCGTTGCGGCCGATCTTCGGCCCCTCGCGGCGGGCCGGCTGCACCTGCACCCGCGGTTGAGGCTTGGCCGACGGACGGGGCGCCACCGCGGGCGGCTCCTCGTCGCCCCCGGCCACCTCGCCGCCATGGCGCATCTGCATCGCGCGCTGCTGCGCCGCGTGCTTCTCGGCGTCCTCGCGCTCCATGCGCTCGATGTCGTTCTCCTTGCGGACCTGGACCTTGAAGAGCTTCGTGCAGACGTTGCTGCTCGTCGCCGCCATCATCGTGATGAAGACGTTGTAGCCCTCCTTCTTGTACTCCTGCTTCGGGTCGCGCTGGCCGTAGCCGCGGAGGCCGATGCCGTCGCGCAGGTGCTCCATGTTCGTCAGGTGGTCGACCCACTGGCGGTCGATCTCTTCGAGGTAGAGGTGACGGAGGACGCGGAGCAAGAGCTCCGTCCCCATCTCCTTCTCCTTCTCCTCCATGAACTTCTGGGCCGCGTCGAAGAGCACCTTGGCGATCTGCTCGGGATCGTGCAGCTCCCCCACCTCGGGCGGCTTGCTCGCGAAGTGCTCGATGTAGCCGCTCTTGATGCCTTTCCAGTCCCAGTCCTCCGGCGGCTTCTTCGCCGGGCAGCACTCCTCGACGATGGCGCCCACGATGGTGTCGATGAGATCGAGCAGCTGCTCGCGCTGCTCGGTGAGGCTGAGCGGGATCTCCTCGAGGAGGCGCGCGTGGATCTTCTTCGGGTTCTTGCCGTCGCCTTCCTTGAAGTCGAACCGGTACCCCCAGAACTGGTAGATGTCCTGCTGCAGCGAGGTCATCGAGTAGATCTCTTCGACGTCCTCGGGCTTCTTCGGCGGGGCCTTGCCCTCGACGCCGATCGGCGTGCCGTGGTGCAGCATCATGTCGTCGATCGCCGGCTTCACCTCGGTGGCGATGCGCGGGTCGACGACGATGTCACGCATCTGCCCGGTGGGCTTGCCGTCCTCGTCGATCTTCTCCGGCTTGTAGATGCCGAGGAGCAGCTGCTGGCGCAGCTTGTAGACCGTCTTCCGCTGCTCGTTCATCACGTCGTCGTATTCGAGCAGGTGCTTGCGGATGTCGAAGTTGCGCTCCTCGACCTTGCGCTGCGCGTCCTGGATGCTCTTCGACACCCAGGGGTGCACGATGGGCTCGTTGTCGGGCATGCCCATGCGCTCCATCAGCGACTTCACGCGGTCGCCGGCGAAGATGCGCATGAGATCGTCCTCGAGCGACAGGTAGAAGCGGCTCGAGCCCGGGTCGCCCTGGCGGCCGGCGCGGCCGCGGAGCTGGTTGTCGATGCGGCGGGACTCGTGCCGCTCGGTGCCGAGGATGTGCAGCCCACCGAGCTTCTTCACCTCTTCGCCCTCGGCCTTGCAGGCCGCGGCGTGCTTCTCGACCACCTCGGCGAACGCCTCGGGCTCCTTGTCCGGGTCGCGCCCCGACTCGCGGAACTCGAGCTTCGCGATCATCTCCGAGTTGCCGCCGAGGAGGATGTCCGTCCCTCGCCCGGCCATGTTCGTGCTGACCGTGATGGCGCCCTTGCGCCCGGCCTGCGCGACGACGAACGCCTCGCGCTCGTGGTGCTTGGCGTTGAGGACCGCGTGCGGGATCTTCCGCTTCTTCAAGAGGTTCGCGATCGCGTTGCTCTTCTCGACGCTCGTCGTCCCGACGAGGACCGGCTGGCCCTTCTCGTGGCACTCGAGGAGCTCGGCGACGACGGCGGTGAACTTCTCGCGCTCCGTCTTGTAGACGACGTCCTGGTTGTCCTCGCGGACCATCGGCTTGTTCGTCGGGATGACGACGACGCCGAGCTTGTACGTCTCGTGGAACTCGGTGGCCTCGGTCTCCGCCGTCCCCGTCATCCCGGAGAGCTTGTTGTAGAGGCGGAAGAGGTTCTGGAAGGTGATCGTCGCCATCGTGCGCGTCTCCTCCTGGATGCGCACGTTCTCCTTCGCCTCGACCGCCTGGTGCAGGCCGTCGGACCAGCGACGTCCGGGGAGCACGCGCCCGGTGAACTCGTCGATGATGAGCACCTTGCCGTCGTCGGTCACCAGGTAGCTCACGTCGCGCTTGTAGAGGGCGTGCGCGCGCAGGCACTGGTTCAAGATGTGGAGCGACTCGAGGTTGATGGGATCGTAGAGGTTGCCGATGCCCATGAGCTTCTGCGCGGAGTCGACGCCGTCGTCGGTGAGCGTCACCGAGTGGGCCTTCTCGTCGACGACGTAGTGCTCGTCCTTGCGCAGACGCGGGATGACCTCGTTGATCTGGCGGTACTTGTGGCTCGACGCCTCGCCCTGGCCGCTGATGATGAGCGGCGTGCGCGCCTCGTCGACCAGGATGGAGTCGACCTCGTCGACGATCGCGTAGTTGAGCGGCCGCTGGGCGTACTCCAGCGAGCTGAACTTCATGTTGTCGCGGAGGTAGTCGAAGCCGAACTCGTTGTTCTGGCCGTAGGTGATGTCGGCGCGGTAGGCGGCCTTCTTCTCGTGCTCGCCCTGGGAGTGGACGACGCAGCCCGTCGTCATCCCGAGGAAGTTGTAGAGCTTGCCCATCCACTCGCCGTCGCGCTTGGCGAGGTAGTCGTTGACGGTGACGACGTGGACGCCCTTGCCCTCGAGCGCGTTGAGGTAGCAGGGGAGCGTCGCGACGAGCGTCTTCCCCTCGCCGGTGCGCATCTCGGCGATCGAGCCGCGGTGGAGGACCATGCCCCCGATGAGCTGCACGTCGTAGTGCCGCATCTTGAGGACGCGCTTGCCGGCTTCGCGGCAGACCGCGAACGCCTCGGGGAGGATGTCGTCGAGCGTCGCGCCGTTGTCGAGCTTCTCCTTGAGCGCCGGGGTGCGGCCCTTGAGCTCCGCGTCGGTCAGCTTGGAGATGCTCGCCTCGAGGGCGTTCACCGCCTCCACCCGCGGCCGCAGCTTGCGGATCTCGCGCTCGTGAGAGGTTCCGAAGACTTTCTTGAGCGCCCAGGCGAGCATCAGGTTCTCTTCGCGGCAGAGGCCTCCGCGTCCGTTATTCGTGAGGGACGGGGCAAATTAGTGCGCTGGGGGGAGAAGCGCCAGCCTCGCCCGTTATTCCGGCGGGGGCCTGCCGG
>JBEKGQ010000622.1:0-5173 GCA_050012715.1 Polyangiaceae bacterium | reverse complement strand
TCGGTCGTGCAGACGACCCACGTCGGCGCCTCGCGGGCGGTCTGCACGAGGCGCGAGGCCACCGGCAGCCGGAGCTTCGTGTCGAACACCACGCGCAGCGGGCTGTTGCCCGGCGCGTCGCGCACCGTGAGCCGCGGGTCGTCGGCCAGGGCGGTGCCGATGCCGACGAGCACGGCGTCGTGCTGCGAGCGCAGGAGGTGCACCCGGGCGCGCGCCTCGGGCCCGGTCACCCACTTCGAGGCGCCGGTTCGCGAAGCGATTCGCCCGTCGAGCGAGAGGGCCAGCTTGAGCGTGACGTACGGCACGCCCGTGGTCACGAACTTGGACCACGGCGCAATGAGGCGCAGGGCCTCCGCCTCGCGGCAGCCGACGTCGACCGTGACCCCGGCGGCGCGGAGCTTCTCGATGCCGCCTCCCTCGACGTGCGGGTTGGGATCGCGGCACCCGGCGACGACGCGGGTGATCTTCGCGGCGAGGATGGCGTCGGTGCAGGGTGGGGTCCGCCCGACGTGGTTGCACGGCTCGAGCGTGCCGTAGCGTGAGCGTCCCCGGCGCGCTCGTGATGCCCGATGCCGACCACCTGGCCACCCTTCACGACCACGGCGCCGACGTGGGGGTTGGGCGACGGAGAACCCTGCGCCCCTCGCTCGAGCGCCATGCCCATCCACTTCTCGTCGTCCTTCGAGAAGGTGACCTCGGGCGGCGGCGGCGGCGGTGCGCTCGCGCGGGCGCCCATCTCAGGCCTCTCCGGTGACCCGTGCGCGGGCCATCTTGTCGAGCTCCGACCGGAACTCGTCGATGTCGCGGAAGCTGCGGTACACGCTGGCGAAGCGCACGTAGGCCACCTCGTCGAGCTCACGCAGCTTCTTCATCACGCGCTCGCCGAGCTCCTGGCTCTCCACCTCCTTCGCCTCGCTCTCGACGAGATCGCGCTCGAGCTCGTCGATGAACCGCTCGATGCGCTCCATCGCCACCGGGCGCTTGTTGCAGGCGAGGCGCACGCCGCGGAGCACCTTCTCGCGGTCGAACGGCTGCCGCACGCCGTCCTTCTTCACCACGACCGGCAGCACGTCCTCCACCCGCTCGCGGCTGGTGAAGCGCCGCGCGCAGCTCTCACACTCGCGCCGGCGCCGGATGACGTCGCCCGCCGTCGACACGCGCGAGTCGATCACCTTGCTGTCCTGGTGCGAGCAGAACGGGCACCTCATGCGGGGTCGATCTTCGCGACGCGCCGCACGTGACGGTCGCCCCCGCCGAACGGCGTGGCGAGCCACACGTTGACGATCTCCCACGCCAGGCCGACGCCGAGGACCCGTCCGCCGAGGGTGAGCACGTTCGCGTCGTTGTGGGCGCGCGAGTAGCGGGCGCTGAACACGTCCGCGCAGTTGGCGGCGCGGACGCCCCGGTAGCGGTTGGCGACGATGGCCATGCCGACGCCGGTGCCGCACACGAGCAGCGCCCGCTCGTAGACCCCCTCGGCGACGCCCCGCGCGGCGACGTGGGCCACGTCCGGGTAGTCGGAGGGATCGGTCGAGAAGGCCCCGAGATCGTCGACCACGTACTTCAGGTCACGCAGCCCCTCGACGAGCTCCTTCTTCAGCTCGAAGCCGCCGTGGTCCGCCCCCAGCGCGATCTTTGTCGTCATCGCGTCATCCCTCGCCGGCTCAGCCCTCGTAGCGCGAGAGCACGAGGGTGCAGTTCGTTCCCCCGAAGCCGAACGAGTTGTTCATCGCGTGCCGGACCCTCCGCTCGCGCATCGTGTTGGCGACGTAGTCCAGCGGGCAACCGGGATCCTGATCCACCAGGTTGATCGTGGGGGCCACCTTGCCCTCGGCGATGGTGAGCGCGCACACCGCCGTCTCGACCGCGCCGGCGGCGCCGAGCAGGTGCCCCATCATCGACTTCGTCGAGCTGACCCACAGCTTCTTGTCGGTCGCGTGCGCGCCGAAGACGGCGGCGATGGCCTTCGACTCCTCGACGTCGCCCACCGGGGTCGAGGTGCCGTGCGCGTTCACGTAGTCGATGGCGTCCGGCGCGAGCTTCGCGTCGTCGAGCGCCATGCGCATCGAGCGCTGCGCGCCCTCGCCGTTGGGCGCGGGCTGCGTGAGGTGGTGCGCGTCGCTCGAGGCGCCGTAGCCGGTGACCTCGGCGTAGATGCGGGCCCCGCGCTTGGTCGCCCGCGCCAGCGACTCGAGGACGACGATGCCGGCGCCCTCGCCGCACACGAACCCGTCGCGGCCCTTGTCGAACGGGCGGCTCGCGTGGGCCGGGTCCTCGTTGCGCTTGGAGAGCGCGTAAATGGCCTCGAAGCCGCTGATGCCGACGGGGGTCACCGTCGCCTCGGCGCCGCCGGCGACCATGACGTCGCACTTGCCGCGCCGGATCCACTCGCTCGCCTCGCCGATGGCGTGTGCTCCGCTCGAGCACGCGCTCGTCGTGCAGTAGCTCGGGCCCTTGAGGCCCCAGGCGATGGACACCTGGCCCGCGGCGAGGTTCGCGATGATGCCCGGGATCGAATAGGGGCTGACCTTCGTCGGCCCCTTGGCCATCAGCGTCTCCTTCGTCTTCTCCAGCGTGAAGAGACCGCCGATGCCGACGCCCACGAAGCACCCGGCGCGGTAGCGCTCTTCCTCGGAGAGCTCGAGCTTCGCGTCCGACACCGCCATGGAGGCGGCCCCGAGCGCGAACTCGGTGAACCGGTCCATTTCCTTGAGCTTCTTCTTCTCGATCCAGCGCGTCGGCTCCCAGCCTTTCACCTCGCCCGCGATGCGGACGCGAAAGGCCGAGCAGTCGAACTGCGTGATCGGGCCGATGCCGCCCGTTCCCGAGAGCAGCGCCCCCCACGACTCGGCCGTGCCGATGCCGACGGGGGTGACGAGCCCGATTCCGGTGATGACGACCCGGTCCATGGTGAGTACCGCTACTTCTTAGCGTGCTTCTCGATGTAGTCGATCGCGTCCTGGACGGACCGGATCTTCTCCGTGTCCTCGTCCGGGATGTCGATCTCGAAGGCCTCCTCGAAGGCCAGCACGAGCTCGACGAGGCCGAGAGAATCGGCGCCCAGATCGTCGATGAAGCTGGACTCGGGCTTGATGTCCTTCTCGTCGACGTCGAGCTGCTCTTTGATGATGCGCTTGACCTCGCTGGGGATATCGATTGCCATGGGTGAGTCGCCTCGTATCAGAAAAAGGGTCGCGAGTCGAGCAGGACCAAGCAGGGAGACGGCGCGAAGCCGCGTGCGCAGCGTAATCCGGCGGGCCCCCGGCTCTTAGACGTGCATGCCGCCGTTGACGCGCAGGACCTGGCCGGTGACGTATCCGGCCTCTTCGCTGGCCAGGTAGACGCACGCCGCCGCGATGTCCGCCGCGCCCCCGATGCGGCCGAGCGGCACCATCTTCACGAGCGCCTCCCGCATCTCGGGGGTCATCGTCGACGTCATGTCCGTCTCGACGAAGCCGGGCGCCACGACGTTGACCGTCAGGTTCCGCGACGCGTATTCGCGGGCGATGGATTTCGCCGCCCCGAGCAGAGCCGCCTTGCTGGCGGCGTAGGCGGTCTGCCCGACGTTGCCGATCTCGCCGACCACGCTGGACATGAAGACGATGCGGCCCCAGCGGGCGCGCATCATGCCGCGGCTGCACGCGCGCGCGCAGGCGATGGCGCCGCGGACGTTCGTGGCGAAGAGGCGGTCGATGTCCTCGTCCTTGAGGCGCAGGAGGAGGCCGTCGATCGAGATACCCGCGTTGGCGACGAGCACGTCGATCTTGCCGTGCGTCTTGACCACCGCGTCGACGGCCGCGTCCACCGCCTTCGAGTCGGCCACGTCGAAGCCGGAGACGTCGGCCTTGCCGCCCTTGGCGCGGATGGCCTCGGCCACCTCGCGCGCGGCGCCTTCTCCCTTGACGTAGTTGACGATCACGGTGGCGCCCTGCGCGGCGAGCGCCTCGCAGCACGCCCGGCCGATGCCGCGCGAGCCCCCGGTCACCAGTGCGGTCCTGCCGTCGAGTCGGAACATGCCCGCGCTTATAGACCGGGTCAGGCGCCCTCGGCCAGGAAGGCCGCCACCTCGCCGAGCGAGGCCGCGTCCCCGACGCTGAGGACCCTGATGTCCCTGGCGATGCGCTTCACGAGGCCCGCGAGGACCTTGCCCGGGCCAATCTCGACCGCCCGCGTCACGCCCGCTTCAGCCATGAGCCGGACGCTGGCTTCCCAGCGAACCGGCCCATCCACCTGACGCACGAGCAGGCCCTTCACGCGGTCGGCGTCCACGTTCGGCCGGGCGTCGAAGTTCGCGACGATGGGGAAGCGAGGGGGCGCGATGGGGATGCGCGCGAGCTCCGTCTCGACGACGCGGGCCGCCGGCGCCATCAGCGCGCAGTGAAAGGGAGCGCTCACCTTGAGCGGGATGCATCGGCCCTTCTCGGCCGCCACGAGCTCCCCCACCCGCGCCACCGCCGCGGCGTGCCCTGCGATGACGATCTGACCCGGTGCGTTGAAGTTCGCCGGTGAGCACACGAGGACCTCCGCCCCATGGCTCGCGCCCTCGCGGCACAGCTCCTCGAGGCGCGCCGGCTCGATCCCCATGACCGCGCTCATCGCCCCGGTGCCGGCCGGCACGGCGTCCTGCATGGCCCGCCCGCGCGCCCGCACGAGGCGCACGGCGTCCTCCAGCGTCAGCGCTCCGGCGGCCACCAGCGCGGAGTACTCGCCGAGCGAGTGGCCGGCGGCGAACGCGGGCGGAGCGAGCTCCGGGACGCGCTCGCGGATCGCGGCGAGGACGGCGAGGCTCGTCGCGACGATGGCCGGCTGCGCGTTGGCGGTGAGCGTCAGCTCCTCCTCGGGTCCCTCGAGGACGAGGCGCGAGAGCCTCTCGCCGAGGGCAGCGTCGACGCGCTCGAAGACCGCGCGGGCGGCCGGTGACGTGTCCAGCACGTCCCGCCCCATGCCTACCGCCTGGGAGCCCTGACCCGGGAATAGCCACGCGATGCTCATCTTGCCTCGTGTTGTCTCGGTGCGCGCGGCTGTAGCTCAGGTCCACGGCCGAGTCACGCCCTCTCACGAGACCGTCCCGCTTCCCTCCCGCGATCCCGTTGGCGTACTCGAGGCGATCGGTAGCGTACTCGAGGCGATCGTTGCCGTACTCGAGGCGTGGGCGTGCGTACTCGAGGCGATC
>JBEKGQ010000621.1:0-4648 GCA_050012715.1 Polyangiaceae bacterium | reverse complement strand
GGGATCCATGCAGACCACGCCCGATCCGTCTGCGACGACGCCCCGCGCGCCGGGCTCGCCCCGCCCGCTCGCCGGCGGGGTCGGAGATACGCCGCTCGTCGAGCTCCGGCGGTTGACCGCGGGCCTGCCGGGGCGGGTCGCGGTCAAGATCGAGTCGCGCAACCCCAGCGGCAGCGTGAAGGACCGCGTCGCGGCGGCGCTCGTGGAGGTCGCCGAGACGAGCGGCCAGCTCCTGCCGGGCGGCACCCTGATCGCGCCCACGAGCGGAAATACGGGCCTCGCGCTCGCCCACATCGGCGCGGCGAGGGGCTACAAGGTCGTCCTCACGCTCCCCGAGGACTGGTCCCACGAGCGGATCGCGCTGCTCCTCTATCTCGGCGCCGACGTGGTGGTGACCCCGGGTGGAGGAATGCGCGCGGCGATGGACCGCGCGAAGGCCCTCGTGGCATCGACGCCGGGCGCCGTCCTCATCGACCAGTTCCACTCCCCGGCGAACCCCGAGGTGCACCGGCGGACGACGGCGGAGGAGATCTGGACCGACAGCCGGGGCGAGGTCGCGGCGTTCGTCGCCGGCGTCGGCACCGGCGGGACCGTCACCGGGGTGGCCCAGGGCCTTCGCGCGCATCAGCCGGCGGTGCGCGTCTTCGCCGTCGAGCCGGCGTCGTCCGCCGTCCTCTCCGGAGAGCCGGCGGGCGCGCACGGCATCCAGGGCATCGGCGCGGGCTTCGTGCCGCCGCTCCTCCGGTTCGATCTCATCGACGAGATCCTCCGCGTCACCGACGACCAGGCGTTCGCGGCCACCCGGCGCCTCGCCCGCGAGGAGGGCATCCTCGCCGGGGTCTCCTCGGGCGCCGCCCTGACCGCGGCGCTGCAGGTCGCGTCGCGGCCCAGCATGACGGGGAAGCTCGTCGTTGCGATGGTCTGCGACTCCGGCGAACGCTACGTGACCACCCCGAGGCTCGAGGTCCCCACGCCTCGCCGGCCCGGCGCAAGGAAGCGCGGCTAGCGCGACGTGCGCGACCCCAGCCTCACGGCGCGACGGTTCGCAGCGCGTCGTCCCAGTCGCCGTCCGCGTAGGTCGTGAGGATCCCCAGGATCGTGACGCGATCGTCGGTCTCCCCTTCGCGGAGCCGGGCGACCGCCTCCGCCCCCACGTCGCGCTCGACGAGCACGTCCTCCTCCTCGAACAGCGCCGTCGCCTGGTCCACCAGCCGCGCCCAGTCGACCGGCGTGGCCTGAACCGCGGGCACCATCTCGGCGATCCGGCGTTCGCGAAGGGCCGCGTAGTCCGCTTCGAACGCCGCTCGCTGCCGCCCGTCCAGGCCGAGCTTCCCGGCCGCCACCTTCGCGTCGCGCTCCGCGTCCTCGCGGGTCTTCTCCGCGTCCGGGATGTCCTTGGCGATGGCGACCGCGATCTCGTCGCGCTTGCCGAGCCACTCGTCGCGCATCGCCTTCCGCGCCACCCGGCAGATGGCGTCGCGCGCGCTCTGCGATGGATCCCGCGACGGCGCCGCCGCGCTCGGAGCCGCCACCGGCGGCCCCGGCTCCGGCGACGAGCGCGACCACAGCCCCAGCGCGAGCCCGCTGGCCATGCGGTGGCAGCTCTCGAGCTCCGCCCGGCAGGCGCCGTCGGCCGGGTCGCCGCTCGCGCTCGCCGCGGACACCGAGAGCTCCGCACGCGGGGCTTTGCCCACGCGCCCGATAGCCAAATAGACGTTCGCCGACAGCGAGCCGAGGAGCGCGAGGACGAGGAGGCCGAGCCGGAAGGGCCGCGAATGCACCATCGGATCCCGGTCTACGCCCGGCGGGGGCCCTTCGATTCCCGAGCCGCGCTTGCCGCCCGCCGAGCGCCGGGCGTAGGTTCGAAGCGAGGGAGGCTAACGACTGGCTCGCGGCCCGGAGACGAACGCCGGCGTACCCACGGAGGGCGCTGGCATTCACGTCGCGCTCGGCGAGGAGCTCCGCCGCCTCGAGCGGGTGACCATCGGCATCCTCACCGCGATGTCGGTCATCGGCGTCGTGCTCGGCCTCGGCGTCGGGTTGATGCTGAAGACGCGCTTCGGCTTCGTCCAGGGCAGCTTCTCCGCGCTCCTCTCGGTGTGGTTCTCCTACTACGGGCGCGCCTTCGAGCGCGGCACGGTCGGGCGGCCGCTCCGCGCCGTCCAGTCGCTCATCGAGGCGCTGCTCCCGTGGGTCTCGCTCCTCCTCGTCGCGTCGAGCCAGGGGGCCGTCTACGCGCTCGGGTCGTGGGTGCCGCCCATCATCTTCTACGCGCTCATGCTCATCGCGGTCGCCCGCCTGAAGCCGCGCCTCTGCCTCGGGTACGGCCTGGTCGGCGCGCTCGTCTTCCCGGCCGTCTACTTCACCGTGCTCCTGCCGGGCCTCCCGGCGGGCGCGCCGCTCTTCACGCTCCCCTCGCTGCAGGTGACGCGCTCGCTCTCGATGGGGACCAGCGGCATCCTCTGCGCGATCCTCGCGCGCGGCCTGCTGGCGGCCATCGGCCGCGCCGAGAGCACGGTGCGGGCCCAGAACCTCTTCGGCAAGTACCGCCTCGTGCGGGAGATCGCGAAGGGCGGCATGGGCTTCGTGTTCGAGGCGCTCTACTGCCCCGAGGGCGGCTTCGAGCGGCGCGTGGCGGTCAAGCGCATCCACCCGCACCTCGCCGCCACCACGCGCTTCGTCGAGTCGTTCCGCGAGGAGGCCAAGCTCTGCGCTCGCCTCGCCCACCCCGCGATCGTGCAGGTGCTCGACTTCGGACGCATCGACGACACGTATTTTCTCGTCATGGAGTACGTCGAGGGGATGACCCTCGGCGAGCTCATGATGCGCACGCGGGCCGAGCCGCTGCCGCCGGAGCTCGTCGGCCACGTGCTGCGCGAGATCCTCGGGGCGCTCGCCTACGCCCACGAGGGCGCGCGCGCCGCCGACGGACGGCCGCTGCGCGTCGTGCACCGCGACCTCTGCCCGCCGAACGTGCTCGTGTCCACCAACGGCGAGGTCAAGCTCACCGACTTCGGCATCGCGCGCAGCCTCGCCGACGCGAGCGAGTCCATGACCAAGCACGTCTCGGGGCACTCGGGCTACATGGCCCCGGAGCAGGCGCGCGCCGAGGCGTTCGACACGCGGGCGGACCTCTTCCCCCTCGGCGTCATCGCGTGGGAGCTCTTCGCGCAGCGCCGGCTCTTCTCGACCGGCAATCCGGCGTCGTCGCTCCTCGCGCTGCTCACGGACGAAGTGCTGCCGATCTCCATCGTCCGGCCGCACCTCGACCCGCGCTGGGACGCCTTCATCGCGCGCGCCATGGCGCGCGATCCGAACGCGCGCTTCGCCTCGGCGCAGGAGATGCTCACCGCGCTCGACGCCATCCCGGAGTCGCGCGGCACCGGCGGAGAGCGCCTCGGCCACCTCATCATCGAGCTCCTCGCCGCGTCTCCGCTGCCGGCGCCGTCGGACCCGGACGCGGCGACCGCGATCGAGACCGCGACGCGCACCCAGACGCCGATCGCCTCCTGAGGCTCGACCCGGTTGCCGGCCCGGGCGAGATGCCCTAGCGACGAGGCATGACGAACGACGAACGCCGTTACGAGGGCAGCTGTCTCTGCCGGGGAGTCCGCTACGAGATCACCGGCGAGCTCGGCGACTTCGGCTACTGCCATTGCACGAGCTGCCGCAAGGCCAGCGGGAGCGCCCACGGCGCCAACGTGCCGGTCGATCGCGCGCGGTTCCACCTGCGGTCGGGCGCGGAGCTCCTCCGCGAGTACGAGTCGTCGCCGGGCAAGCGCCGCGTCTTCTGCTCGCGCTGCGGGTCGCCCATGTACGCGTACATCGACGTGAGCCGCGACGTGCTCCGCGTCCGCCTCGGGAGCCTCGACACGCCGTTCGAGGGACGCCCCCGCGCGCACACCTGGGTGTCCGACAAGGCCCCCTGGGAGCCGATCGAAGACGGCGTGCCGCAGTTTCCCGAGTGGGCCCCCCGGTCGGTGCTCGAGCAGCGCGGGTCGCGGCAGCCCGCGGAGTGACCGGAGTGGTAGGCTCTACGGTGCCGTGTCGTCTCCCGCGCGCCCGAAGCGACTGGGGCACTACGATGTGGTGGTCCGCATCGCCGGGGGAGGAATGGCGACGGTCTACCTCGGTCGCGCGCGCGACGCGTCGGGAGGCTACCGCCTCGCGGCGCTGAAGGTGATCCGGCACGATCTCCGCCAGGACGACACCTTCGTTCGCATGTTCCTCGAAGAGGCGCAGATGCTCTCGCGCCTCTCGCACCCGAACATCGCGACGACGTACGAGTGCGGCACCGACGACGCGCAGCACTTCATCGCGATGGAGCTGCTGCTCGGGCGGACGCTGCTCGACGTGTGGAACGCGTGCAAGGAGCGGAAGCTCGCCCTGCGCCTCGAGCACGGGGCATGGATCGCGGCGCGCGTCGCGGACGCGCTGCACCACGCGCACGAGCTGGTCGACGAGGCGGGGCGGCCGCTCCACGTCGTCCACCGCGACGTGAACCCGAGCAACGTGTTCCTGACGTTCGACGGCGAGGTGAAGCTCTTCGACTTCGGCCTCGCGAAGGCCACCGGACGCGCCGCGAGCCGGGCCGGGATCGTCAAGGGGAAGCTTCCGTATCTGTCGCCCGAGCAGGTGCAGCAGATGC
>JBEKGQ010000620.1:0-4655 GCA_050012715.1 Polyangiaceae bacterium | reverse complement strand
GAGCCGCCGCCGCGGACGCGATCGTCCCGGTGCACTTGCCCCTCAAGGAGGCGCGGGTGGCGTGGATGGACCAGTTCGAGCGCCGCTACGCCGAGGCGCTCCTGCGGCGCACCGGGGGCAACGTGACCCGCGCGGCCGAGATCGCGGGCGTCCATCGGCGGACGTTCCAGCGCCTCCTCGCCTCGCTCGGCGGGAAGCTCGCCGAGCAGGCGGCGCCCGACGACGACGAAGGCTGAAGCGTCCCGCGCCGGTCAGAAGCTCCCGCGCAGCGCGAAGAGCGTCACCGCGACCGCGGCCCCCACGAGGCCGACGCCGAGCGCCACGTCGGAGAAGACGAGGCGCGTCCGGACGGGGTTCACCTGGTCGTCGGTGCACGTGGGAGCGCAGCCCGAGCGAAGGCTCGACAGCTCCTGGCGACCGGTGAGCCCGAGATACGCGGAGGTGGCGAGGACGGCGACGGAGATGCCGCCGACGAGGTACGGCGGCAACGCGGAGGAGCGCTCGGGGGCGGAGCTGGGGACCGGCGCCTCGGGCGCCTTGCGCGGCGACGGCTGCCACGCCGGTACCGCGGCGGGAACGAGGACGCGCAGCAGGCGATCCCGCTCCCCCTGGTAGACGGTGAACGACTGCTCCACCGCCGGAGCGCCCGCGCGCTCGACGCGGAAGGTGTGCGCCCCCGGATCGAGGTCGAACGCGCGACCGGAGCCGGCCTCGGCGCGGGTGAGCCCGTCGACGAGGACCCGCGTGAAGGGGACGTCGCGGTCCGACGTGTCGCGCGCCACCACGACCACGCTGGGGACCTCCCGCGCGAGCTCTTCGGACCAGCGCGCGCAGTCTCGTCGAGCGACCTCGGGGCAGACGTCCCTCGCGCAGACGGCGGCCTGATCGCGCGCCGCCAGGAGCTTGCCGCGCTGGCGAAGGAGCTGCACCCCTTCGTACGCGGGCTCGCACGGCGTCGCCGGAGGATCCGCGGCCCGCGCACCGGGCGCGAGCGCCGTGCTGCCGAGGACGGCGAGCGCGAGCCATGCGACGACGCCCGCACCACCCCTCACGGGCACCGGCTCACCCGCATCGGGCGCATGACGAAGATCTGCTTGTCGGGATCGAACACCTTGCACCAGCGCATGCCCGAGCCGCCCTTGGTGGCGGACGACGGAGCCTTGCCGGTCGACGTGCTCGCGAGGGTGACGGAGGGCGTCGACGTGGCCGCCGTCGCGGTGACGGTGGAGGGGACCGCCGGCGACGCGACCTCGGTCGCCGGCGGGGCCGAGGCGCTCGCGGCCGGAACGCTCGCGCTCGCCGCCGAGCCCGCGGCGTCCCCGGTCGAGCGAGGCACGAGGACGAACGCGGCCATCACCCCGACGAGGAGGAACAGCGCGACGATCGCGCCGAGGACGAGCCGCTTCCTCGAAGGGCCCGGCGCGGTCGGGGCGCTGGCCGCGCTCGCGGCGCTCGACGAGCGCGCGAGCGGGGTCTCGGCGCTGGTCGCGGCCCCCGGCCCGGGCGTCCCATCCTGCAGGAACACCGACGCGAAGGGCGCGCGGATGGCCGCCGCGAGCGGGTCCTCGTTCTCGCCGCGCGCGTCGCGCTCCATCGCGTCGATCTTCGCCTGCCGCTCCGCGAGCGCCGCCGCCGCTCCCTTCTTGACCCAGTCGGCCACCGCCGACGAAGGCGCGCGCGTCCCGAGCTCCTCGAGCGCGACCGCCATGGCCCGCGCGTCGGGGAACCGGCGGTCGGGATCCCGATCGAGCGCGCGCGCCGTGATGTCGTCGAGCTCCCGCGAGATGGCCGCGTTGTGGGTGCTCGGCGGCGGGACCGGATCCTCGAGGACCTTGCCGAAGAGCGTCGGCTCGTCGTCGCCCTCGAAGAGACGCCGCCCCGCGAGCGCCTCCCACAGGACGACGCCGGCTGCGTAGACGTCGATGCGTCGATCGATGGCTCGCCGCAAGAGCTGCTCGGGCGCCATGTAGGGGATCTTGCCGCGGAGCGGGCCATCGCGCGTGATCGTGCCCTGACCGACCGCCTTCGCGATGCCGAAGTCGACGACGCGGGTGACGCCGTCGGCGCCGACGAGGATGTTCTGCGGAGACACGTCGCGGTGCACGAGCCGCAGCGGCGCGCCGTCCTCGCCGGTCGCCTCGTGGGCCGCGTGCAGACCGTGGAGCGCCTCGGCGAGGATGGTGACCACGATGGCGATCGGCACCGGCGTCCCGGTCTTTCGCGCGCTCGACAGCAGCCGCGACAGCGACTCGCCGTGCACGTACTCCATGACGAGGAGGAGCTCCTTGTCCGCCGACACGACGTCGAGCACCGGGACGACGTTGGCGTGGACCACCCGGGCCGACATCCGCGCCTCCGCGGCGAACATCGACGCGATCTCCTCGTTTTCCGCGAGCTGCGGGTGCAGTCGCTTGATGGCGACCCGTCGCGCGAAGCCCTGAGGGCCGAGCAGTCGTCCCACGTGCACGGTCGCCATCCCACCCGACGCGATGGCTCCGTGCATCGCGTACGAGCGACGAAAGGGCGCGCCGGACGGGGACATGCCTGGGCTCAAGATAGCATGCGTGGTACCTCCTCCTTGTGCGCCGGGACGTCGTCGTGGCCGCCGCAATCGCCCTCTCGATGGCTCCGCTGGGGCTCGCGTGCGGGCTCACCGCGGACTTCTCCGGCCTGCAAGGGGGGACGCGCGACGCCGGCCTGATCGACGTCGCGAGCCCACTGCTGGACGGCGGTGACGCCGGCGCGCACGAAGCCGGCGACGCGGCCGGGGAGGCCGCCGGCGAGGCGGCCGCGGCCGACGCCGGCTTCTGCGCTTCGTTGACGACGCCCTACAACCTCTGCGCCGACTTCGACGAAGGCCTCCCGGTCGGCGCGGGGTGGTCGGGGGGGACTGACGTTTCGCAGGGAGAGAGCGTGAGCGTCGACCTCACTTACTTCTCGCCGCCGGGCTCCTTCCTCAGCTTGATCAACGGCAACAGCTCGGCCGAGAGCGCGCGCCTGCAAGAGGATCTGCCCATCGACGCCGCGCACGTGCACATCGAGTTCCAGATGCTGCTCCCCGCCTACAGCGGCGGGAACTTCGAGCTCTGCACGCTTCACGAGCCGGTCGCCGACGGGCTCACCTACGGCGTCTTCTACAAGTACCAGGACGGCAACCTGCTCGTCTTCGCGCGCGCGCTGGCCGACGACGGAGGCGAGGTCGACTACGTCGGTCAGATCGGGCCCCCGCCCTCCGACTGGCTGCTCGTCGACATCGACACCGACGTGTCGGAGTCGGCCAACATCGTCGTGAAGCACGACGGCGTCGAGGTCCTGAACGCGACCGGCGTCGATACATCGACCCTCACGCGCGCGTCGATGTTCGTGGAGCTCGGGTACTACTCGGACGACCAGGACGCCACGCTGGCCCACTTCGACAACGTCGTGATGACCTGGAACAACTAGTGCCGCGGCGATCCAGCGGCGCGCCGGGCCGCACCCTGCGGCCCGCGGGCGCGGTGGCGCGCGCCGCAGCGCGCTTCAATCCCCGGGAAAGCTCGATGTTCGGTGTTGGCTCGGCAGATGCTCCAGGAGCGGGGCATGGCTACGAATCGGCGTCGCTTGCTGGTCCCGGCTATCGGCCTGGTCCTCCTCTCGGGGTGCTCGGCGTCGAGCCCGGCGGGAAGTGCTGCCGTGTCGCACGATGGTGGGAGCTCCGTCACTCCGCCCACCCACGATGCGGGCGCCGTGACCGGCCGGGACGCGGGGGCGGTGGTCGCCCCGACGGGCGACGCCGCCGTCGAAGCACCCACGCCGGAAGCCGGCGGTAGCGAAGCCGCGACGGACGCTTCCGGCGACGCCTCGGCCATCCCGCCGCTCCCCGGCTGGACGCTCACCTGGAGCGACGAGTTCAACCTCCCCGACGGCTCCCCGGTCGATACCGCAAACTGGACGCAGGAGACCGGCAACGCCGGCTGGGACAACAACCACGAGCTCGAGTACTACACGCCGGGCACCGCGAACGCCGTCATCCAGGGCGGCTCGCTCGTCATCACGGCGACGCCGGAGGGCGCTTCGTGATGGAGAACATCGGCTCCACGCCGTCGACCAACTACGGGAGCCTCCACGGGCCCGGTTACTCGGGCTCGCAGGATCTCACCGGCTCGTACACGCTCCCGGGCGGCGCGCTCCTCTCCGCGGACTTCCACGTCTTCGCGGTCGAGTGGGACGCGTCGTCGATCGTGTTCTCCGTCGACGGCGTCGACTACGAGACGCGCACCCCGGCGGACGTTCCCGCCGGCGACACGTGGGTCTACGACCACCCGTTCTTCTTCATCCTCAACGTCGCCGTCGGCGGCTACTGGCCGGGCGACCCGGACGGCACCACCACCTTCCCGCAGACGATGGAGGTCGACTACGTGCGCGCCTACACCAAGTCCCAGTGACCTTGCGATGGGCGCCCCGAGGGGGCACGGTGGCTCGCATGGCGATCCTGAAGGTGACGGGGCTCTTCCTCGTGACGGCGCTGGCCGAGATCCTCGGTTGCTACCTCGTCTTTCTCTGGGCGAGGCAGGGCAAATCGCTCGCCCTCCTCGTGCCGGCCGCGCTCTCGCTCGCCTGCTTCGCGTGGCTGCTGACGATCCATCCGACGGCGGCGGGCCGCACCTACGCCGCCT
>JBEKGQ010000619.1:0-4668 GCA_050012715.1 Polyangiaceae bacterium | reverse complement strand
GGCGCATCCTCGCCGGGCTCGTGCCGCAGGAGGCCGAGGCTCACGGGCTCGTCGCGCTCATGGAGCTGCACTCGTCACGCCTCCGCGCGCGCGTCGGCCCCTCGGGCGAAGCCGTGCTCCTCCTGGATCAGGATCGCTCGCGGTGGGATCAGCTCCTCCTGCACCGAGGGCTCGCCGCGCTCGCGCGCGCCGAGGCGCTGGAGCACCCGCTCGGGCCCTACACGCTGCAGGCGGCGATCGCCGGCTGCCACGCGCGAGCGCGCACGGGCGCGGAGACGGACTGGAACCGGATCGTGGCCATCTACGATGCGCTGGTCGAGCTCACCCAGTCGCCGGTCGTGGCGCTCAACCGGGCGGTCGCCGTCTCGATGGCCTCGGGGCCCGCGGCCGGGCTCGAGCTCGTCGACGCACTGGTGGACGAGCCGGCGCTGGCCGCGTACCACCTCCTGCCGAGCGTGCGCGGCGACCTCCTCGCGAAGCTCGGGCGACGCGACGAGGCGCGAAGGGAGCTCGAGCGCGCGGCCGCGATGACGCAGAACGCCCGGGAGCGGGAGCTGCTCCTCGCGAGGGCCGCGGCTTGTCGGCCGGGCTCCATGTCGTGACCCCCATCGTCCTCGAGCCCGGCCCCGGCTTCGGCGACGGCACCCACGAGACGACGCGCGTCTGCCTTCAGGCCATCCGCGCCCTGGCTCCGCGTACGGGCGCGTGGCGGATGCTCGACTTCGGCAGCGGCTCGGGGATCCTCGCCATCGCGGCGGCGCAGCTCGGCGCCGAGGTCGACGCGGTGGAGATCGACCCGCTCGCCGCCGCCCACGGGGAACGCAACGTCCTCGCCAACCAGGTCGCCATGCGCGTGCGCAGCGTGCGGACCCTCGAGGAGACGCGGCCCCCGTTCGACCTCGTGGTCGCCAACATCCTCCGCTCGGTCCTGCTCGACTTCGCGGGGGCGGTCGTGGAGCGGACGGCCCCGGGAGCCTCGCTCGTACTCTCCGGCCTCGTGTCGACGGACGTGCCCGAGGTGCTCGTCCGCTACGCGACGCGGCTCGGGGGCCAGCGTCCGGAGGTCTACGAGCGCGGCGACTGGCGCGCCCTCGTCTGGCGTCGCTGCCCGTGAAGGAACCCCCGCGACGCGGCTCGGTCAGGCGCGTTCGGTCCGCCCCATGAACAGCCCGAGCGCGACGACGACCGCGAGGATCACGAGGACGGCCAGCGCGCCGGCGATCGTCCGGCCGCCGCTGTCACCGTTCGCGTCGACCGCGAACATGGGATCCGCCGCGAGCGCCGTGAACGAGAGGGGACCGCCGAGCTGGGACAGGAGGTTCATGGGCCAGCCTTCTAGCACCTCCGCGGGGCCCGGCGAGAGCGACTCCGCGCCCGGAGGGCCGCCGCGCTACGCCAGGCCGACTTCGCTCAGGAACCGGGCCTTCTCCTCCTCGCTCAGGCGCTCGCTCACGCCGATGCACAGGTCGCGGTACGTCTTCGCCTCCGCGCCGACCTTCTTCACCATCACCTTCGCGATCGGGCCCACGTACTTGGCGAGCGTCCGCGTCACGCGCTCGATCGCCTCGGGGGTCACGCTCGTCGGGGTGCCCGACAGCGCCCCGGTCGTCGGCTTCTGCCCGCTGAACGACACGGTGGCCGCCGATTCGATGGCGCCGCGCGTCTCGAGGAGCGGGACGGCGGCGGGCTCGCCCCCCGCGAGCGCCGCGACGACCGCGCGCGACAGCTCCCGGGCGCCCGGGTAGCGCCGCTCCTTGTTCTTCGCGAGCGCGGTCGCGAGCAGGGCGTCGACGGCGACGGGCAAGCCGGGCCGCAGCCTCGACGCGGGCGTCGGCTCCATGTGACAGATCTTGTAGGCGATCTCCTGGATCGTCTCGCCCGTGAACGGCTGCTGGCCGGTCAGGAGCTCGTAGAGGAGCACGCCGGACGCGAAGAGGTCGACGCGGTGATCGACCCCGATGCCCATGTACTGCTCGGGCGCCATGTACGCGGGCGTCCCCATGGCCACGCCCACCTGCGTGAGCTGCGAGCTCGCGATGCGCGCGATGCCGAAGTCGGTGATCTTGACGCGCCCGGAGAGCAGGATGTTGCTCGGCTTGATGTCGCGGTGCACGACCCCCGCGTCGTGCGCGTACGCGAGCGCGTCGAGGAGCTGCGTCATGATCCCCGCGATCTCCGGCCGCTCGAGCCGCTTCCCGGCCGCGTGATGGCCGAGGTCCACGCCGGGCGCGTACTCCATCACGATGTAGGCGACGTTCGCCTCCTCGCCGTACTCGTAGACGGTCACGATCCCCGAGTGCGTGAGCCGCCCCGCGGCCATCGCCTCCTGCCGGAAGCGGGCGGACGCCTTCTCCGCCGTCGCGGCGTCGAGCAGATCCTTGCGGATGGTCTTGATGGCGACCTGGCGCTCGATCGTCGCGTCGTAGGCGAGGTACACGACGCCCATCGCTCCCGCGCCGAGCTCCTTCACGATCTCGTACTTGCCGAGCCGCGCGGGCGCAGGAGAGCTCAAGCCAGCCTCCTGCCGGAGCCTGGCTCAGACAATCCGCTCGCAAGCTCGCGGGGTATGTTCAACGCCGGTCCTCCTCGTTACTCGTCGAGCATCTTGATCGCATGCACCACGCTCTTCTTCATGCGGTTGAACGACTGCGCCAGGTGCGCGACCTCGTCGCTCCCTTTCGTGGCGAAGTCCGGCCCGTCGATCTTGCCGAGGCTCACCTCGTCGGCCATCTTCGCGAGCCGCATCACCGGGCGCACGACGATGACCATGAGCATCACGTTGAGCGCCACGAACACCGCCACGAAGATCCCCGCCAGCGTGCCGAGGAACGTGTAGAACGCCGCGTTCGCGCGGCTCACCGGTAGCGTCATCGGGACGCTCACGATCTGCGCGCCGATCGTCTCGTCGAGCTTCCACCCGAAGCCGTTGGCCGGCCCGTATTGCTTGATCATCGACTTCGGCGCCGCGTCGACGGTGCTGTGGCAGCGCAGGCACGCCCGGTCGTGGATCGTGATGGGCTTGCTGAGAAAGAGCGACCGGCCGGAGGGCGTCTCGCGCTCGCCGACGAGCTCCTTGAGGTCCGCGTACTGGCGGAACCGGTTCACGACGTCGACCTCCCAATCGCTCGCCCGATCGCGCAGATTGGTCGGGTTGAGGGTCGCCTCCTTGTAGGAGAAGTCCGGGAACTTCGCGTGCATGGTGTTGAGCTGCTCGGTCGCGCCGAACGCGGGCACCGTCTGCGGAAGGAAGGTGTCGTCGGGCAGCCGGTCGAGGAGCGGCTTGATCTGCGTGCTCGTGTACTCGCGCGAGGCGAGCGCCGACTCCATGATCATCCGCGCGTCCTGCAGCACGTCCTCGCGCGCGCTGCGCTGGAGGAGCGCCCTCGAGAGCACCGCGGCCGCGGCGAAGCCCAGCGCGAAGACCACGAGGAGGACGAGGTTGAACTTGGCGACGAGGCGCATGAGCTGGGGGGCGAGGGCTCTCGCAGTCTATCGCCTCTCCACGCCGAGGTGCCGGCGGACGAACACCCCCGCGCGGTCGATCGCGTCGTGCGCCCGCGGCTCGACCGGCGCAGATCGCTCTACCCCGCCTCGAGCTCACGGCGCAGGAGGGCGACGAGCGCTCCCGCGGGCATCGGCCTCGCGAGCGGGGCGCCCTGCCCGGCCCACTGCGCGCCGAAGCCGTACTCGCCCACGGCCTTCCCGGCGGCGTGCAGCGCCTTCCCGGCGTCGTACGCGATCGGGTAGCCGGGCACGTCGCGCGGATTGACGTCCCGCCCGAGCGCGGTGAAGCGAGTCGCGAGGCACGGCGCCGGGCGCCCGGAGACGACGCGCGTCATCACCGTGTGGTGCGCGGCGTCGCTCTTCAGCGCGGCGCGGTAGCCGGCGTCGGCCTGCGACTCCTCGCAGCCGACGAAGGCGGTGCCGAGCTGCGCCGCGCTCGCGCCGAGACGCAGGGCGGCGGCGACGCCGGCGCCGTCCATGATGCCGCCGGCCGCGATGATGGGTTTGCCGGTCGCCCGCACGAGCAGCCTCGTGAGCGCCATCGTCCCGAGGCGGTCGTCGGCGGCGTCCGGGTCGAACACCCCGCGATGTCCGCCCGCCTCGTATCCCTGCGCGACGATGGCGTCGACGCCGGCGGCGACGAGCGCCCGCGCTTCGACCACGCTCGTCGCCGAGCCGAACAGAACGATCCCCGCATCGCGGAGCGCCTCGATGCGCTCGCGCGAAGGGACGCCGAAGTGGAAGCTCACGACGGTCGGCTTCTCGGCGACGAGCATCGCGAGCATGTCGTCGTCCTCGACGAAGCTGCGGTAGATCTCGTGGAGGGCGGTCGGCGGCGTCGCGCCGAGCCGGGCAAACTCGGGCTGCAGGCGCTCGATCCACCGGGCCTCCCGGGCGGCGTCGGCGCGCGCCGGCATGTGGCAGAAGACGTTGACCTGGAGGGACCGGGTCGACCTCGCGCGGAACGCGGCGATCATCTGCCGCGCCCCGGCCGCGTTCGTCGCGCCGACGCCGAGCGACCCGAGGGCGCCGGCGTTGGCGACCGCGGCCGCCATCTCGGGCGTCGAGACGCCCGCCATGGGCGCCTGGAGGATGGGCGCATCGATGGCGAGGCGGTCGAGCAGCGCCGTGGACGCCATCGTGAAGGAGAGGGTACCCGTTCCG
>JBEKGQ010000618.1:0-4669 GCA_050012715.1 Polyangiaceae bacterium | reverse complement strand
ACCGGGCGTCTACGAAGCGCACGTAGAGCGCAGCAAACTGCCTCGCCGTGTCCGCCAACTTGTTCTCCCCGATGGAGTCCAGGGCTCCAAGCGGCGCGCCCATGAGCGCGACGTAGGGCATCTCCTCGTCCGAAGGCTTCGTCTGCTCCACGAGCTTGAAGGCGCTGCGCAGCATCTCGGAGAACAGCTTGCCAGGGGTGATGTCAGCCATGGCCCCATGGAAGCACGGGAGCGTCTCGGCACCTAATGGGCGTTCTACGGCAGCAGAACGCCCATTACCATGCGGTTACCACGGGAGTGTCGTTCCCAGGGGGTTCCGGGTCGGTTCCCCGGAACTACACCCCTCAAAAACTCGGCGGAGGCGCACAGGAATCGAACCTGCCCGAGACGACATCCGCCGCCTCACACCGGTTTTGAAGACCGGGGACCACACCAGTCGGCCACGCGCCTCCGTCGGCGAACGTAGCGCGAATCGCGCGTCGAGGCCCCTCAGGCGACGCTGACGTCGACCGAGGCGCCGCGGTCGGTCGGCTTCACGCGGAGGACGAGCTTGTGGAGGTCGGCCCCGCCCCTCCGCCGCTGCTCGGAGACCATCGCGACGACCGCGTCGAAGAGCGGCTGCGACGCATCGAGCGACTGCAGGTCGCCGTTCGCGTCGGAGGCGGCCAGATGCACGAAGAGGCGCGCCTTCTCGCCGCGCGCGTCGATCACCACCGTCAGCATGGCCTGCCGGAAGCCCCCCGGGAGCGACGCGTTCACGACGTTCATCGTCGCCACCGCCACCGGCGAGACGAGCTCGCGCGGCGGCTCGGCGACCGGGGCGCGCGCGGCGGGCGCGGCGGGCGCGACCACCGGCGGGGGCAGCGAGTGCGACTGGTGCGTCGCCGGGGCGAGCGACGCCGCCGATATGGGCGGCGCGGGGATCGTGATGTGCGAGCCGCTGGCGTCGTAGAGGACGAAGAACGACGAGTCGCCGTCCTCGTCGAGCCGCAGGAGCCCGTCGGCGCCCGCGAGGTGCGCGGCCAGCGAGCAGAGCGTCTCCGACGCGTCGACCGACTCGGTCTGCACGGAGTCCTTCGTCAGCTCCTCGACGCCGTAGCGTTGCCCTTCGGCCACGATCTGGTCGAGCCGTGACCGCGTCGACCCGAGCTTGCCATGCCACCACCACCGCAGAAGCCCGAGGTCGCCCACGTGGCGGCCGAGGGGCTCGGCGCGCGCGGTCCACAGCGTCCTCGTGCCCTGCGCGAACGTGACGAGCTTCTCGGTCGGCGAGTGCTGGAGGGCGTCGTATCCGCTGGTGCGCGCCGCGTACCGCGAGCGCATGCGCGTCACGTCGTCGTCGTGCAGCGTCATCAGCCTACGAAACGCCGACCCCAGCCCCATGCTCCGACGAGCATACCCCCAACCGTGGTAAAGCATGCCCCGCGCAATGGCGTGGCCCTACGAAATCCGCGGAGCCATCCCGGCCGACGAGGACCAGCTCCTCGCGGTGGCGGGGCATCTCAACACGGTGAACCTGCCGAACGACCGCGAGGAGATCCGCGGCATCCTCGAGCACGCGCAGAAGAGCTTCACCGGCGCGATCAAGGACGCGCGGCGGCGCGAGTACGTCTTCGTGCTCGTCGACAACGTCGAGCAGCGCATTGTCGGCACGTCGATGATCATCGGGCAGCTCGGGCGGCGCGACGCGCCGTACATCTACGTCGACGTGTCCGAGGAGGAGCGCTACTCGGCGACGCTCGACAAGCACTTCCGGCACGTGGTGCTCAAGATCGGCTACTCGTACAACGGCCCGACGGAGATCGGCGGCCTCATCGTGAGCCCCGACTACCGCAAGAAGCCGGAGAAGCTCGGCCTCCTCATCTCGTACGTGCGCTTTCTCTACGTGAAGATGCACCGCGAGTGGTTCAAGGAGGAGCTCCTCGCCGAGCTGCTCCCCCCGCTCGAGCCGGACGGCACGTCGCACCTGTGGAACGCCCTCGGTCGCAAGTTCACGGACATGACGTACGCCGAGGCGGTCCGCCTCTCGAAGAAGAACAAGGAGTTCATCAAGGGCCTCTTCCCGGAGGGCGCCATCTACGCGACCCTGCTGCCGCAGGACGCGCAGGACGTCATCGGCAAGGTCGGCACCGCGACGCGCGGGGTCGAGAAGATGCTCCGGCGCATCGGCTTCAAGTACGCGTGGCGCGTCGACCCGTTCGACGGCGGCCCCCACTTCACCGCGCCGGCCGACGAGGTGACGCTGGTGCAGAGGACGCACGAGGCGAAGGTCACCCGCCTCCTCCCGGCGAGCGACGCGCCGAAGACGCGGGCGCTCGTCGCGGTCGAGACGGGCGAGGCCCCGTTCTTCCGCTGCGTCTACGCGCCGTGGAAGGCGAGCGGCGATGCGGGGGGCGAGCTCGCGAAGGACGCCGCCGACCACCTCGGCCTCGCCGAGGGCGCGAAGGCGTGGGTCCTGCCGATCGAGTGACGCCTACTTCGTGATGGGGCTCATGAGCAGCGGCGACAGGAGCGGCCGCGTGTACGGCGTCTGCGTCGAGTCGAGGAGATCGCTCGTCGAGCGCTGCGCGGTGACGTAGGCGAGGGCGACCACCTTGGCGGTGGGCTTGATGGGCGAGTCCTTGAGGTCGGTCAGCACGCCGACGAGCACGGCGACGATCTTCTCCTCGTAGTGCGCGAGGCCCATGTTGCCGCCGGCGGTCGTCATGTCCTGCGGCACGCCGAAGCCGACCATCGGCGCGAACGCCACCTCGACCGGCGACATCCAGCGCGTCTGCTTCTGCACCGTCGGGAGCGCCGGGCCCGCGTCGCCGATGGCGTTCTGCGCGTTGGCCCGCGCCGACGCGGCGAGGTCCGTCAGCCGGCCGGTCAGGTTGCCGCCGATGGCGGCGAGCGTCGAGTCGGGCGATGGCTGCAAGCGCGTGTTCTCGGCCATCGTCTGGAGCAGCATCAGCATCGGCCACGGCGTCTCGCTCGCCGCCGAGAGCTCCCTCAGGGCTCCCATGTCGTCGGTCGGCTTGCGAAACTCGATGTCCTTCACGAAGGCCGCCCACGCGTCGCGGTACTCGTTGAAGTAGCGCGCCTCGAGCTGCTTCAGCTCGGCCATGATCTCCTTCACGCCCTGCTCCTCGGACTCGCCGAGGACCCAGCGGTCGTGGGCGAGCTTCTTCGCCCGCCGCTCGTCGAGCGCGTCGCGCACGTAGTCCTCCCAGCCCGTGCGCGTGAAGGCCCCCGAGACGGTGACCTCCGGGCTGGACTTGGACGTCACGTACTCCGCGAACGACGCCCCGCGGAACACGTTCGCCCGCGTGATGATCGCGACGTTCTCGTTCGCGTCGTGGACGAGCGCGCTGTAGTCGCGGTCGACCCGCGACGTCTGCGCGAGCACCGCGCGCACGCGCGCGACGAGCGAGGCCTCGGGGACCCAGGGCGGCACGATCCCGCGCGCCACGAGGTGCACGTACTCCGCGACGTGCGTGTGCAGGATCGACTTGTCCGGGCCCGAGGTGACGCCGATGGAGCGCGCCCACGCGTCGGTCAGGAGGTTGATCTCGCGCTCCCCGTCGTCCCCCTGGATCCGCTGCGGGTCGGTCATCGACAGGTACATCTTCAGGCGCGCGAAGTAGGCGCCGTACTGCTCGATGCTCGACCGCGTCTGCCCTGCGGCCGGCGCGAGCTCGTGCTCGATCTGCGATTTGGTCGGCTGCACGAACGCCGTCTGCAAGCTCCGCACGTAGACACCGCGGAGCGGGGCGAGGATGCTGTCGCCGGCGTACATCCCCCAGCCCATGCCCATCGGGACGCCCCGCTCGTGCCACTGGTCGAGCATCTCGACCTGGCTCCGCAGGTCCTCGAGCTGTCGCACCTTGTCGAGCTGCGGCGTCGCGTCCTTCCAGTCGATGCGCTTGGCCTTCGCCGCGATGTCGTTCGAGTCCCGGACGAGCGATACGTTGCGCCCGAACGTGTAGAGCGACGGCAAGACGCCGCACACGGCGACGATGAGCGCCACGATCGAGAAGACCAGACGGTTGATGAACTGCCGCCGCGCCTCGCCCTGCGTGCGCGCCGCCACGTGCTGGTCCGGGAACACGACCCGGCGGAAGAGATCCGTGACGAAGTAGCTCTTCGAGTCGGTCTGCCCCTGGCTGCCGTAGGACGACTGCTGCTGCGGCTGGCCGTAGGGCGGCTGCTGGCCGTAGCCCGGCTGACCGTAGCCCGGCTGACCGTAGCCCGGCTGGCCGTAGCCCGGCTGGCCGTAGCCCGGCTGCGGCGGCGGCGGGGGCGCACCGCCGGGGCTCAGGTTGAAGGCCGCCATCATCCCGCCGATGACGCGGTCGATGGGGCGCCCCTCCTGCGTGCCGCTCGTGAAGTAGACGCCCCGCAGCGAGGGAGTCTCTCGGAAGTTGTTCGGCTGCAGGAGTGCGCTGAGGAACGACGAGAGGTTCGGCTTGAGCGCCGCGAACTCCAGTGGGAACTGGACGATGCGCGGACGCCGCTGCACATCCCGCTCTCCACTGACGCGCCGAAGCGCGCGTGCGTGGGTCCCCTCGACCAGCAGATCCATCTCCGGCTCGAAGGCGGCGCCCGGCTCGCGCTGCGCAGCGCCAGCGAGCGGAAACGTCACGCCCCAGATCTGCCCGCGCTCGCTCTTGCGCAGATCGCCCCATAA
>JBEKGQ010000617.1:0-4670 GCA_050012715.1 Polyangiaceae bacterium | reverse complement strand
AAAGAGGAGAAGGGCGCGAACTAGGCGCCCTTCGTGAGCGTGGGCGTGGGGGAGATGCGTCGAGCCCTGCTGGTGCTGGCGACGGTCGCGGGGGTCTCCTCCGCGGCCGACGCGCGCGCCTCGCTGACGAGCAGCGAGACCGAGCAGATTCGCGGCTACGTGGCGAGCGAGACGCACGCGGACCGGGTGCGTGCGCTCGTGGCGCGTCCCGATCTCAGCGCGGACGAGTCGGCCGAAGCGATGACGGCGGCGCTGTCCGGAGCGACCCTCGACGCGCCGCGGATGGCGTTCCTCGGGGAGGTGGTGCAGGGCGGCGGCTCGGCGGCGTCGCGCCCTGTGCTCGCGGTGGCCGCGGTTCGTGCCGTGCTCGCGCGCGCCGACGCGCTCTACGCGCAGCACCCCGCGGACCTGCAGCGGAGTCCCGCGCTGGCGGAGGTGGCGCGGGGCTACGTGTTCGTGGCGGGGGAGGCGTCGGGAGCGGACGCGGGCATCGACGCCTCCGCGCGCGCCGCGTGCGGCAAGGCCATCGCCGACCACCTCGCGCGCAACGCCGCGCTGTTGAAGCTCGATGTCCCGGCGCCGGTGCAGGTGGCTCACCTGCGCGCGCAGGCCGCGGTGGCGCTGCTCGACTCGATGCCCGATGGGCCGACGCGTCGCGTGGACGGCGCGGACCGGCTGGGCCTCGCGGGCGCGCGGCGCGCCGCGCTCGTCGAGCTGGGGGTGCTCGTGATGGACGCCACCGGCGCCGAAGCGCGCGTGACCGAGGTGCGCGGGCTGCTCGACCGGCTCCCGGGGGCCCGGGATGGGGCGGAGGCCGTCTTCGTGGGCGACGTCGAGGCGCTCTTTCGTGCCCGCGCGGCGGTGGTCAGCACCGACGACGCGCCGCCGGGCGCGCTGGGCGAGGCCGCCTCTCCATGGTCGCCCGAGGGGGCGCCCGCCGAGGTGCCGGCGTCGACCTTCGCCGTCGCGCGGGGGCTCGCCGCCGCCGCCGTGCGCCGGGCCCTCGACCGCCGGCCGTCGCTGCGTCCCCGCGTCGAGCACGACGGGGTCGCCGCCGTGGTCACCGCGGTCGCGATGCTCGCGGTCGACACGCCGCGCACCATCGACGTCGCCGCGGCGCGCTTCCTCGCCGGCAAGCGCGACTCCGCCTCGGCGGTCGCCGATGCCCTCGGGGTGCTCGCCGTGTTCGCCCCGCCGTCCACGGCTGCTCCCGCCGCCGAAGGCCTCGCGCTCCCCCTCGGCCGCGCCCGCGCGACGCACGTCTCTCTGGATCCCTCCGGCGTCGCGACCGCCTTTCGCCTCGACGCGCACCTCTGGCGCGTCGAGCACGACGACCGCGGTGCCGTGACCGGGCTCCACCGCGACGGCTCGCCGGTCGTGGCGGCGATGCTTCCCGCCGCGCGCGTCGTGCCCACCGAGGGCGACTCGTGGGGCGGCTCGGGTCTCGCGTTCGTGCGGCTCTCGGGCGCCCCGCGCGTCGCCATCTCGGCCGGGCCTCGCGTGCGGGTGGTCGGCTCGGGGTTCCTCGACGCCGTCTCCACGCCCGCCCCCGGCGACGACCTGGCGGTCGAGGCCGACCTGCACGTCGACGGTGGGCCCGCCGGCGTCGTCGTCCGCGCCGGCGCGGGCTCGTCCACCTTCAAGGGCGTCTCGCTGCTCCTGGTCCCGGGGGCGCCGTCGCACGCCGTCCTGCTGACGGCCAACGGAGCGGGCGCAGACCTCGCCGCGTCGCCGGTGGTGGAGATCCCCTCGGCGGCGTTGCACCACGTCCGCCTCGTCGTCCGCGGCGCGACCCTCGAGGCGCGCGTCGACGGGGTGACTCTCTCCACGCCGCTCCCGCCGGAGCTGGCGCACGGCAGCATCGCCCTCCGCGCGTACCCCGGCGTCTCCATCGAAGCGACCGGATGGCGCGCGGGCAAGCCGTGACATGGGTGAGCGGGACGACGCCCTGGAAGCCGCGCTCACCGCGGCGAGCGACGAGGTTGGCCTCCAGCCGTGGTACCGCGACTGCGTGCGCCCGATCCTGCGGCTCCCCGAGGCGGCGTGGCCTTCGTGCTGCGCCGGGAACTGCGAGCCGTGCAACCAGGTGCTCGTCGAGGTCGCGCGCCGCGTACGGGCCCAGCTCGGTCCACGGTAAACCGGCGGCCCACCGTCAGTCTCGCTTTGAACATACCCCGCGAGCTTGCGAGCGGATTGTCCGAGCGGGTGTCGGCTCGTCCGACACCCGATTGAACCTGTCTGCGCGAGGGCGCTAAGCTCGCCGGCGCATGGTGCGCAGAATGGCGGCGGTCGCCGCGTGGTGGGCGCTCGCTCTCGCATGCAACGATGGTCCCGGCCCGACGAGCAGCGGGGTGAGCGCCGCGCAGGCCTGCGCCGACAACGCGCACGGCCGCTGCACCCAGCTCGAGAGCTGCTCGCCCACCGATGTACTCCTACGCTACGGCAGCGAGAGCAACTGCGAGGCGCGCGAGGCCGCGAACTGTGCGATGGGCCTCGCCGAGCCCTTCAACGGCAACACGCCCGATGCCATCGAGGCCTGCGCGGGCGCGTACGCAGGATGGGCCTGCGCGGACTACCTGAACGATCAGAACATCCCCAAGGCGTGCCAGCAGCAGCTCGGCTCGATCATCAACGGCGGGTCGTGCGCGATCGACGGCCAGTGCCAGAGTGGCTTCTGCGGGGTCGCGCCCGGTGCCTCGTGCGGAACGTGCAGCCCTCCGCCCAAGGCCGGGGCGTCGTGCGCAGAGCTCATCGCCTGCGGTCCGAGCCAGGGGTGCACGACGGACACGTTCGCGTGCGTTCCGTTCGGCGCTCGCGGCGCCGGATGCGGTCGCGGCACCCTCTGCGGCGTCGGCCTCTCGTGCGTCGGCGCGGCCCCTGGCACCCCGGGGCTCTGCAAGGAGGATGGCGAGGAGGTCGGCGCGGCGTGCGATCCGACGAACAAGACGCGCGCGGGATGCGACCGGAACGCAGGCCTGGTGTGCAACGTCGGCGTGCCGGCGGAGGACGCGGGCGCGGAGGAGGGCGGCGCCGAGGCGGGCGGCGCAGAGGGCGGAACGGAGGACGACGGGGGCGCGGACGCGGGCGCGGGCGCGGACGCAGGCGCGGGCGCGGACGCGGGGTCGGACGCGGACGCCGGCGGGGGCGGTGCCGGGATCCCGCCGAACACCTGTCAGACGGTGGTCATCGCGAGCGCCGGGCAGCCCTGCGGCGACGACGTCGCCGGGCAACCGGCCTACTGCCAGGCGGGCGGCACCTGCACGGGCGCGAGCGGAACGACGCCGGGCGTGTGCACCGCGGCGGCGGCCGACGGCGCCCCCTGCGACCTCGTCCAGGGACCCACGTGCGCGATCCCCGCGCGCTGCATCGGCGACGGCGGGACCTCCGGGACTTGCCAGTACTCCGCCGCGCAGAGCTGTCACTGACATGGCGTGCTCTCGGCGGTTCCTGGCCGGCGTGGCCTCGGCGGTGGCGATCGCGACGACGACCGCTGCGTGCGGCGCGGGCTCCCCGGCTCGCCCGTCCGTGACGGCGCCGATTCCCGAGTCCGTCGTCGCTCCGGCGCCCGCGGGTGCCTCTCCGTGCAAGCCGGGCGACCTCGCCGACTGCACCCTCCGGTGCCGCGCTCGCGACCCCGCGAGCTGCGTCGTCCTGGGCCTCATGTACGAGACGGGCACCGGCGTCGCCCGTGACGAGGCGCGGGCAGCCGCCCTCTACGAGGGCGCCTGCGACGCTGCCGACGCGCACGGCTGCGGCAACCTCGGCTTCCTCTACGAGGCAGGCAAGGGCGTCGCGAGAGACGAGATCCGCGCCGTCGCCCTCTACCAGCGCGCCTGCGACGGCCACGACGCGCACGGCTGCGGCAACCTCGGGTTCCTCGTCGAGGCCGGCCGAGGCGGCGTGGCGAAGGACGACGCCCGCGCCGCCGCGCTCTACCAGCGCGCCTGCGACGGCCACGACGCGCACGGCTGCGGTAACCTCGGGTTCCTGGTCGAGACCGGGCGGGGCGGCATGGCGAAGGACGACGCCCGCGCCGCCGCGCTCTATGGGCAGGCCTGCGACGGCCGCGACGCGCACGGTTGCGGCAACCTCGGGTTCCTCTTCGAGACCGGGCGCGGCTTGGCGAATGACGACGCGCGCGCGGTCGAGCTCTACCAGCAGGCCTGCGACGGCGGCGATGCCCACGGTTGCGGCAACCTCGGCTCCATGGTCGCGCGCGGCCGCGGCGTCGCGAGGGACGACGCCCGCGCCCTGGCCCTCGACCAGCGCGCCTGCGACGGCGGCGAGGCCCACGGCTGCTTCAACCTCGCCGCGCTCTACGAGGCAGGCGTCGGCGTCGCGAAGGACGCCGCGCGGGCGGCCGCTTTCTACAAGCAGGCATGTGATGGAGGGGATTCAGCCGGATGCGAGCAACGGAGACGCTTCCCATGACGCAAAGCTTTGGCCGACCTCGTGACACCGCGGACATCGAGGTGGGAACCGCCACGCCTCCCGGAGTATCGTCGTGCTCGAGAGGAGCCACGATGCTTCGTCGCCTCGCGGTGGGGACCTGCGCGCTCTCGATCACGGCCGGCGTGGAGGCCCGCGCCTGGGCGCAGCCGCGCTCCGCGGCGTGCGCGTCGGTCCGTGAGCACGTGAAGGATACGGTCATCGTGTTCGAGCCACCCTCG
>JBEKGQ010000616.1:0-4676 GCA_050012715.1 Polyangiaceae bacterium | reverse complement strand
CGCGATCAAGACCATTGCCGACGCTCGCCGCGACAGCCACGAAGGGGAGACCGCCGACGCCTTCGCGCGCGAGGCCTCGGTCTGCGTTCGTCTTCGCCACCCGTGCATCGTCCAGGTTCGTGCGTTCCTCGAGGAGCCCGGGTTCGCCGCGCTCGTGTTCGAGTACGTCCCCGGCGTCGCCCTCGGGCGCGTGCTCCGGCTCTGCCAGTCGAGCGGTGTGCGCCTCCCGGACCTCGCCGCGTGGCACATCACCGAGCGCGTCCTCACCGCGCTCGCCTACGCCCACGGCTTCCGCGACGAGGGCGGCAACGAGACGCCCATCGTCCATCGCGACGTCTCCCCCGCCAACGTGCTGCTCGACTGGACCGGGGGGGTGAAAATCGCCGACTTCGGGATCGCGAAGGTGCTCGGCGTCTCCCCCGGGACGCGCGTCGGCATCGTGAAAGGCACGCTCGGCTGCATGGCGCCCGAGCAGGCGCGCGGAGAGCCCGTCGATCAGCGCGCCGACCTCTACGCCGCGGCGCTTCTCGCCTGGCGCCTCGCCACCGGGCGCGTTCCGTTCGGGCGCCACCAGAAGGACGAGTACGAGCTCCTGCGCGCGATGCGCAACCCGCACATCCCGCCGCTGTCGTCGCTGCGCCCGGATCTTCCCGAGCCGCTGCTCGACGCGGTGGCCCAGGCCCTCGAGCCGGACCGCGAGCGCCGCACCATCACTGCCGCCGAGCTCGCCGACGTCGTTCGCGCGCACATGGATGTGAGCGCCGGCTGGCTCCAGCTGTCGGCGCTGCTCGAGCGGTGGAAGGGGGCGCTCGAGCGCACCGTGAAGCGAGCGATGCCGGTGAACCAGGTCGACACCGTCTCCAGCATGTCCACGGGGGACCGCGCGGCCAACACCCTCCGCTACGAGGAGGTGGCCCTCGCGTTCGACGAGGACGTGCCGGCAGACGGCCCCACGTTCGAGGCGCACGCATTGCCGAGCGACCCTGCGGTCCTCGCGGCCATGCCTCTGGCGGAAGAGGCGGAGCCGATCGTCGAGTCGCCCATTCCACCGCCCGCGCCTTTGCCCACCCCCGCTCCCGCGCCCGTGGTCGCCGCGGCACCGTCGGTCGTCACCGTGCGTCCCCCGCGTCCGCGCCGCCGGGTACTGCCTGCGCTCGTGCTCGCGTTCGTCGCGGCCGGGGTCGTGGTCGCGCTCCTCGCCTCGTTCGCAAGATGAGGCGGCGCCCGAACGGATGACACGGGGAATTCCCCGGGAAGGGTGGGCGTAAGTCCCGGAGATGGTGAGGAGGGGACGCTCGCGTACGGGGGGCCGGCGCCGGTCCCCGTTTTGCTACACTTCGAGGGACATGCGAACCCCCGAGGGAACTTCGCGCCTCGCCGCACGTCACAGCCCCCAGGACGGATGACGCTGCGCGCCCAAGGCTTGGAGACGATAAGGCGGCTCGCCGGGCAGGCCGAGCGACGCATCCGGCTGGGTCGAGCGCTTCGTGTGGGTGCAAGGGCGCTCTGTGCGGCGCTCGTCGTCGCGATCATCGACGTCGCGCTGCGCAAGGTCGGGCTCCTCGGCGAGCGTCCTGCGCGCCTCGTTCTCGGCGCCGCCGGGGCCGGCGTCGTCATCGCCGCGGTCGTCGGGTGGGCCTGGCGGTTGCCGTCACGCGCCGGGGCGCGGGCGCTCGACCGCTTCCACGGGCTACACGACCGCCTCGCGAGCGCGCTCTCGTTCGGCGCCGTCGCCGAGCGGACGCCGTTCATGGACGCCGCCATCGAGGACGCGGTGGCCGCCGCGGAGCAGGCGAAGCCGCGCGCAGCGGTGCGCCTGCCGGTGCCGCGTTCGCTCGGAACCGCGGTCGGCCTCGCCGGCCTGCTGACGGGTGTCTTTCTCTTCGAGGTGCGGCACCACGTGCCCGTCGCGCACGCGACGACGATCGATCCGATGGAGATGGCGCCCGACGACCTCGAGGACGTGAAGGACTTTCTCCAGCAGCTGAAGGAGAAGGACCACAGCGACGACACGAAGGCCGCCATCGAGGAGTTCAACAAGCTCGTCGACGACATCGCCAACAAGCGCCTCGACCGGACGGAGGCCTTCCGCCGCATGGAGTCGCTCGAGCAGAAGCTCTTGACGGGCAGCGAGGCCGACAAGAAGTCGCTCGAGGAGCAGCTCGAGAAGATCGGCGAGGAGATGAAGAAGGCGGAGCTGACGAAGCCCGCCGGCGACGCGCTCGCCGACAACAAGCTCGAACAGGCGCGCGACGCGATGCACGAGCTGGCCAAGAAGATGCGCGAGCAGGGCGGTCAGATCGACAAGGCCAAGCTCGAGCAGATGCGTCAGGCATTGCAGAAGGCCGCCGCCGACGCGGAAGAGCGGCAGCAGCGCCTCGAGCAGCGCCGCCAGGAGCTGGCCGACGACATCCTCAAGCGCAAGGAGAAGCAGGGCGACGGAGGCTCCGAGGAGGAGCAGAGCCTCTTGCAGAAAAAGCAGCGCGAGCTCGAGCGCCTCGACCGCGATCTCGACCAGGAGAAAAACTCCGGCCGCCAGCTCGACCGCCTCGACCGCGAGCTCCAGCAGGCCGCGGAAGACCTGATGAAGGACATGGGCCTGAGCGCCAAGGATCTCGATCAGGGCGCCGAGGACATCAACCAGATGCAGCAGCAGCAGATGTCCGAGCAGGAGAAGGAGGAGCTGAAGCAGAAGCTCCAGGAAATGCGCGAGCTGATGCGCCAGCAGGGTCAGGGCGGCAAAGGGCAGATCGTCCGGCTGAAGAAGTTCGGTCGCATGGCGCGCGGTCAAGGCGGCCAGCAGGGTCAAGGACAGGGCCAGGGCCAGCCGGGCGAGGGGCAGGACGGGCAAGATGGCCAGGGCCAGGACGGTCAGGGCCAGGGGCAGCAGGGGCAGAACGGTCAAGGCGGCCAGGGCCAGCAGGGCCAGAACGGTCAGGGCGGGCAGGGTCAGCAGGGTCAGAACGGTCAGGGCGGGCAGGGCGGGCAGGGCGGCGAGACGTGGATCCTCGGTCCGAACGGCGAGAAGCTCCTGATGCTGTCGAAGGGGCAGGGCGGCGGCGGCTCGAGCCAGGGCTCCGGCCAGGGCGGAAGCGGCGGCGAGGGCCAGGGGCAACCCGGCAAGGGCTGGGGCGAGGGCCACGACCCGAAGCTGCAGGCCGGCGCGACGAACCCCAAGATGGGCACGCAGGACACGCAGGTGCAGGGCGCGAACGCGAACGGCGGGTCGCGCAGCCAGGTCATCCTCGGGGCCGCCGAGCGAGGCTTCGCGTCGCGCGGCTACCGGAAGGTCTACACGGAGTACCACCAGGTGGCCGAAGAGTCGCTCGCGAAGGACGAGATCCCGGGCGGCTACCGTTTCTACGTGAAGCGCTACTTCCAGCTCATTCGTCCACGCGACGACAACAAATAACCGGGACCACGATGACCGAGACCGAGAACGTTCGCGAGCAGGTCACGCTTTTTCGCAAGAGGATCGACTCACTGCGCGCGGAGATAGCCAAGTCCATCGTCGGAAACCGCGAGGTCGTCGACGGCGTCATCACGTGCATGCTGGGCGGAGGTCACGCGCTCCTCGAGGGCGTGCCCGGCCTCGGCAAGACGATGCTCGTGCGGACGCTCGCCGAGACTCTGTCGCTCACGTTCTCGCGCATCCAGTTCACGCCGGACCTCATGCCCGCCGACATCCTGGGGACGACGGTCATCGACGAGACGCAGGCGGGCGGGAAGGTGTTCGACTTCCGCAAGGGGCCCATCTTCGCGAACATCGTGCTCGCCGACGAGGTGAACCGCGCGACGCCGAAGACGCAGAGCGCGCTGCTCGAGGCGATGCAGGAGCACCGCGTCAGTGTCGGCAAGCGGACGCACGTGCTCGACGAGCCGTTCATCGTCCTCGCGACGCAGAACCCGCTCGAGATGGAAGGCACGTACCCGCTCCCCGAGGCGCAGCTCGACCGCTTCTTCTTCAAGCTGCACGTGCCGTTCCCCGGGCGCGAGGATCTGCACCAGATCCTCGATCTCACCACCGGGTCCGGGATCGGCGGGCGCCAGGCGGTGCTCGACCGCGAGGACATCCTCCAGATGCAGCAGCTCGTGCGCCAGGTCCCCGTCGCGCGGCACGTGCAGGACTACGCGGTCCGGGTGCTCCAGGCCTCGCACGCCGATGGCCCCGACGCACCCGACCTGACGAAGCGCTTCGTCCGCTACGGCAGCTCCCCGCGCGGGGCGCAGGCGATGCTCCTGGCCTCCAAGATCCGCGCGCTCTTCGACGGCCGGTTCGCCGCCAGCGTCGACGACGTGCGCGCCGTCGCGCACCCGGCCCTCCGCCACCGCGTGCTCCTCAACTTCGAGGGCGAGGCCGAGGGCGTCAAGACCGACCAGGTCATCGACGCCATCCTCAAGGCGGTGCCCGAGGGCAAGGCCGAGAAGACGGCCGCCGCCGGAGCCAACTGAGGGGGGGAGACAGGGAGAGAAGGAGAGAAGGAGTTTTTTCATGAACCAGAAACCTCCTTCTCTCCTCCTTTCCCTGTGAATCCTCTTTTCTGATCATGGGTCTCCTAGACGCTCTCCCCTGGCGGCGCGAGAAGAAGGCCGTCGCCTCCGCGGACGACGACCTCTTCGACGAGCAGTTCCAGCGCAAGCTCGAGTACCTCGCGCTCGTGAGCCGGCGCGTCTTC
>JBEKGQ010000615.1:0-4677 GCA_050012715.1 Polyangiaceae bacterium | reverse complement strand
GATCCAGGTGTGCACGGCGTGGGCGGTCGGCGTCGTCGAGGCGCGCGGCGGCGGCGAGCGCAAGGTGATGAACGTGCTCCGCGCGGTCGACGCCACCCGGATGGCGCCTCCCCCGCCGGACCTGATGTTCTGACCGCTACTGCGAGTTCTGCTGGCACTGCCCGGTCGTCGTGTTGCAGCTCTGCCCCGACGGGCAGGCCGGGCAGGTGAGCACGTTGCCGCAGCCGTCGCTCGCCAGGCCGCACTGGATGCCCTGGGCGGCGCACGACTTCGGCGTGCAGCTCCCGCCGTCGGGCGAGCCGCACTGGCCGCTCACCCCGCCGCCACCGCACGTCTGCGGCGTCGTGCACATGCCGCACTGGATCACGTTGCCGCAGCCGTCGCCGGTGTTGCCGCAGAAGATGTTCTGCTGCGCGCACGTCTCGGGCTGACAGCTCCCGGCGTCGGGGGCGCCGCACTGGCCGGCCACGCCACCGCCACCGCACGTCTGCGGCAACGTGCAGGTCCCGCAGTCGACGGTGAGCCCGCCGCATCCGTCGCCCTGCTGACCGCACGTACCCGGGGGAAAGCTCGAGCACGTCAGCGGCGTGCACACCGGCGGGCTGACGCACGACGTGAGGTCGAAGAGCATGAACTCGAGGAGCTTCTCCTGCGCCGTCAGCGCGCCCGGGGTGCACTCGGTGGGGAAGTCGAGGCCCGTGCTCGGATCGTTGGAAGCGTCCTCGACGTGGAAGTCGCTGAAGACGCCCCGGCCGCACGCCGTCCCGCCGACCGGCGTGTCGAACGTGTAGTGCAGCGGGAAGGCCGCCGGATCCTTCGGGTCAGGGGCCACCTGCCCCGTCGTCTGCGCGTACATCCAGCGCTGCGCCGGCGCCTTCACCGCGGAGAAGTCGTTGCGAACGACGTTGACCGGGATCTGCCCGAGCGTCGTCGAGGCGCCCACGACCGGCTGCTGCAGCCAGTCGGAGAGGGTCACCCCCGTCGCGAAGGTCTGGTCGATGAACCCGGTGAACTCCGGCGTGTAGTCTTCGTTGTTGACCTCCCAGGTGGCGGTGTTCGCGTACGCGCCGTTCTGGAAGAGCCACACGTAGCTGTAGTGGGTCGTGAAGAACCGCCCGCCGTTCGTGCCGTAGGCGATCAGGTTGGCGAGCGCGTTCGGGTAGCCGTTCGCCGTGTCGTAGAGCTCCTCGCCGCCCTTGCAGGGGAAGAGGATGACGTCGTACGCGTTCATGACCGACGCGGTGTTGACGAGGGTGCTCTCGGTCGGCGTCGCCTTGTCGATCGCCGCGCCGCCGGCGGGGGCCGGCGTGCCGTTGATGCCGTTGCCGCCGTTGCCCACGTAGAAGTGGACGCGCTGCGCGGCGGTCGGTAGCCCCCCCACGATGGCCGGATCGGCGAACTCCGACTGGGCGATGCCCATCTTGAGGAGGACGCACTCCATCGTGTCGACGGCGCCGGTGTCGACCGCGAAGCGCGGGATGTTCCCCTCGAGGTGCGTGCTCGGCAGCGTGAGGTGCGCGGCGAGCGTGTTCGTCTGGCACGCGGTGATCGACTCGGGGAAGATGCGCTGCCACTTGCCGAGCTGGACGACGACCTGGACGTTCGCGCCGCTGGGCGGGTTGGGCAGGGTGAAGCTCCCGTCGATGCCCGTGTACGCGGAGGTGAAGGCCGGCGGAGCGGTGCAACCGCAGCTCGCGGGGTCGACCCCGGACTCGGGCACCGGAGGCGTCGTCACCGGGACGTAGACGAGGGCGTTGTAGATGGGGAGGTGGTTGCCCGGGTCGTACACGTAGCCGGTGAGCGTCGTCGCGCCGGCGTCGCAGGTGGCAATCGTCGTCGGGCCGCAGAGATCGTAGCCGCCGCCGCCGCAGAACTGCGGCGCGGTGCAGGTCCCGCACTGCAGGATGTTGCCGCACCCGTCGTCCGCCGCGCCGCAGTTGTAGCCGAGCTTGGTGCACGTCGTGGAGATGCAGGTCGACCCGCCGTCGCCGGTGCTGCCGGTGCCGCAGACGTTGTACCCGCCGCCGCCGCAGTACGCGGGCGCCGTGCAGCCGGTGCCGGACTCGTTCGGGTTGCAGTTGATGATGTTTCCGCAGCCGTCGCCCGCGTAGCCGCAGTCGTACCCCTGCGCGAGGCACGTCTTCGGGATGCACGCGCCGCCGTCGCCGGCCATGCCGCCCTCGACGCTGCCCGCGCCGCACACGTTGGGTCCACCCGCGCCGCAGACCTCCCCCGTGGGACAGCCATAGTTCCCGCCGTCACCACCGCAGTCGATGACTGCCCCGCAGCTGACCGCCTGGCCGCAGTTGTAGCCGAGCTCCTTGCACGTCTTCGGCGTGCAGCCCGACGCTCCGTCGCCGCCATCGCCGCCGAGGAGACCGGGCCCGTCACTTCCGGTCGTCGCGTCGGAGGAGCCTCCGCTGGAGCCGTCGGCTCCCCCCGTGCCCCCATCGACGAAGACGCTGCCGTTGCCCGTCCCGCCGCAGGACGCGACCGCGTTTGCGCTGGTCCAGGCGATGAACGCGAGACACACCCACTTGCCCACGCTGCGTACCGGCATGGCGTCGTTCCTTCTCCACGGTCTCGTGGAAAGCGAGGAGAGTCACCACGAGTATGGAGGGCGTGACCCACCAGGGCAACGCTCGCATCACCCTCGCGGAGCGTCGCGCGCCGCCCGGCGCGATCACTCCCGGTGGACCTCGCGAACGCGGACGCGGGATGGGGCCGCGACGATCCACGCCGGCGAGGAGCGGGCGTCCTCCCCTCGCGAGGGGAAAAGCCTTTGCGAACGAATCGTTATGTCAACGACGGAGCGCGCCTCGCAGATACACGCACACGTCGGTACGCCTCGTGTGCGACCGAGGCACGACGGTTGCGATGCGGGCTCACCATGAAGACGCCCCTCCGCCTCGCCGCCGTCGCCGTCACCGCTCCGCTCCTCCTCGCCGCCGCGGGTTGCTCCGTCGGCACCGCGGAGAACACCGCATCCAGCGGGGCCGCCATCACCGGGTCGACGATCGTGTCGCGCGGCATGGAGTGGGTGGACGCGGATCTCCACTACTGCCAGGCCGCCTACGAGGCGGTGGACTACGACTCGTCGTGCTGGGCCTGGGAGGGCTCGAGCCACCGCTGCGATCGCGAGAGCAACGCGGCGTGGAACGACTACCGGTCCGACTGCTCCGGCTTCGTGACGTACTCGTGGGGCCTGCCCGCGGTCGGCGACGGCGGCTACGTGACCTCCGAGTTCGCGCCGTACGACACCTCGTTCTCGCACACCATCGACGGCAGCGATCTCCAGCCCGGCGACGCCCTCAACAAGACGCCCGACGGGCACATCATCCTCTTCAAGGAGTGGGTGAGCGCCGGCCACTCCGCCGTCTTCATGGAGGAGCCCGGCTGCTCGTCCGCGACGCCGTACGCGCACCAGTTCACCTCGGACGTGTCCATCAGCGGCTCCGAGGTGTACGTCGACTACGAGGGCGCGACGTTCTACGCCATCCGCTACACCGGCACCACGGCGGGAGGGAGCAGCAGCAGCGGGAGCAGCAGCAGCGGCGGGAGCAGCAGCGGCAGCAGCGCCTCGCCCGACGCGTGCGACAAGGGCTCGGGCTACTGCACCGCGACCCTGCAGTGCGACAGTGGTCACTGGATCGTGCGCCAGGACGACCCGGCGGCGTGCACGACCGTGGTCGACGAGAACGAGCCGTGCAGCGCCGGCGGCGGGTACTGCACCGAGACGCTGCAGTGCGAGAACGGCAACTGGGTGCCGCGCCAGGACGATCCGGCGGCGTGCACCTCGGGGCCGGGCGCGCAGTAGCGCGCGACACGGACGCAGGCGTTCGCCGTTCAGGGAGGGCTCACCACTTCGAAGTACGACGGCGCCGACTTCACCTGGAGCTCGCACGGCACGGTCACGTGCGCCCCCTTCGCGGTGACCAGGTCGACCGCGTGCCGCTCTCGGCAGCCCGCGTACGCGCGCTCGAACGAGGTCGCACCGCGACGGGCGACGGGCTCTCCGGCGACGGTCTCGATGACGTCGCCCCGCGCGAGTCCCGGGCACGCCCCGTCGGCGCCGACGGACGGCCTCACTTCGACGTCGCCGTCGTACGCGAGCGCGCGGGCGCACCCCCGCGGCAGGAGGGCGTCCATCTCCGGGATGGAGGCGTGCTGCTCGTAGTCTTCCGGGAGCGGCCCCGCCGCGGTGACCTTCGTGTCGATCCCCACGAGGCGGAGCGCGTCGCGGATGGCCCGCGTCGGGTCGTCCTGCCGCTCGTGGACGAGGCGGCGCACGGCGGCGATGGCCGGAGGGGCGCCGCCCAGTCGCCCGAGCACGCGGAGGAAGGTCTCCTCGTCGTAGCGGGGCGTGCCCTCGCCGAAGACCGCGCGCCAGAACGTGAAGAGGTCCGCGCCCCGATCGCGCCGCCGGACGGCACCTTCGGCGACGAGGCTCAGCGTCGAGCCGCACACGTAGAGGGCGCGCGCGTGCCCGGGGCGCGTGGCCGCGGTGAGGGGCTCGCCGCCCGAGAGCCAGAGGGCGCACTCCGAGGCGGCCTCCGAGAGCGTGCTCCGGTAAGCGGCGTCGTCGAGCACGCCGGTGGCGTGGAGGACGCGCGCCGCGAGCGCGTCGGCGCTGCCTTCGTCGAGCCACCCGCCGGCGGGATCGCCGCCTCGCACGTG
>JBEKGQ010000614.1:0-4678 GCA_050012715.1 Polyangiaceae bacterium | reverse complement strand
TAGCCCTTGGCCGGGAGCACCGAGACGCGGCCGGGGAGGCCCGTGCCGTCGGCGTGCAGATCGAAGGTGGCCCCCGCGTAGCCGAGCGTGAGCACGTTGTGGTGCACCAGCGAGAGGAGCGCGGGATTGGTGTACGTCGCGTCGGCGCCGGTCGAGACCGCGGCGCCGGTGCCTCCCATCGCGGGCGAACGAGGCCCCCAGCCGAAGATGTCCTCCGGCGACGCGTCGGCCTGGGAGGACCACGCGAGCGCCATGACGGCGGCGGCGACGAAGCCGGAGAGGCGTATTCGCAGCAAGAGAGCGAAAAGGGAGGATAGGAGCGCCGCGCGGCCGAACGCGAGCCATTTCGGGTCGACCGCCGAAGAAGGAACAAAGAACGACGGGGAGCGTAAGTCCAAGCCAGGGGCGATCGTTGTCCCGAGCGGGCCCGTCGCGGGCCCCGAGGAAGGATGGCAAACCATGCGTGGAGCACGCGGGGGACAGGTGCGTCCGGTCTGCGTCGTGGCCTGGCTCGCCCTCGCGGCGATGCCGCGCGCGGCGCACGCCGGGACGGGGCATGACGCGGCGCGGGAGCAGGCCGCGTTCGCCGACGAGGCGATGGCGCACGTGAAGGAGAGCACGTCGGTCGTGCGGACGCGGCTCGGGAGCGCCCGGTCGAGCCGGGACGCGCTCCTCTCCCAGTGCCTCGACGCGAAGCTGACGGAGCTGGAGGCGGCCTCGCGGCAGGCGGAGGACGCTCGCTCGTCGATGCGCCGCGCCAGCTTGCGGGAGGACATGGACGCGATGGCCGCGGCGTCCGCGGCGCTGACGCGCCAGGAAGGACGGGCCCGCGAGCTCCGAGCCGAGGCCGACCAGTGCGCCGGGCAAGACATGGCCTTCGCGGAACGCGACGAGCGGCCGGTCCGAGCGAAGGTGCGCACGCTGGAGGAGGTCGAGGTGTCCTCCCCCGCCCCCGGCTCGATGCTCGGCGGAATGCAGGCGCCGGCGAAAGCCCCGACGACGCCGGCGGCGATACCCCCGGCGACGCCGGCCCCGGCTTCCACCCCGTTCGCCCCGACTCCGCCCCCATCCGGGTCGCCGTACGCGACGGACACCGCGCACGAGGCGTCGATGCTCGCTTACAGCGCGGACTTCACCCTCGCCGTCTTCCAGGTCGACCGGAGCCTCGCCGCCGTCGAGTCACTGGCGCGCGACCTCGGGGGCTACCTCGCCCAGCGAGGAGACGCGCAGATCACCGTGCGCGTGCCGCGCCCGCGCTTCGACGAGGCCATCACGCGGCTCGAGAAGCTCGGCGACATCACGCACCGCAACGTGTCGGCGGAGGACGTGACCGACGAGTACGTCGACCTCGAGCTCCGGCTGAAGAACGCCCGCGCCATGCGCGACCAGCTCGCGGGGCTGCTGAAGGGCGCCGCGGTGAAGGACGCGGTGGAGATCGAGAAGGAGCTGGCGAAGGTGACCGAGGTGATCGAGCAGATCGAAGGGAGGCTCAAGGTGATGCGGGACAAGGTCGGCTACTCGAGCATCACCGTGTCGTTCCAGGCGAACGCGCCGTCGCCGGTGCGGACGACGGCCATCCTGCCCTTCCCCTGGCTCGACACGATGGGCCTCGAGCCGCTCCTCAACGTGCCGAAGGTGAGCCCGTGAGGCGCGCCGGGTTGGTGCTGGTGGCGCTTGGCGCCCTGCTCGGGACCGCGGGGTGCGGGCGGAGCTACGACGTGGCGGCGGCGCCGGGCTTCGTGAAGCTCGAGGCCAAGCAGCCGCCGTACGACTGGCGCGCCGTGGCGCCGGACGGGGTGTCGGTCGCGATGCGCGTCGTGCCGCTCGAAGAGCGGGCGGATCTCGCGTTCTGGACCCACGCGGTGACCTTGCGGATGCGAGAGATGAACGGGTACGCGCTCGTCGACACGCACGACGTGCGATCGCGCGACGGGACGGCCGGCAAGGAGCTCGTCTTCGGCCACGACGAGAGCGGCAAGCCCTTCGTCTACCGGGTGCGTCTCTACCTGGGAGAGAAGCGCCTCTTCGTCGTCGAGGCGGGCGGCACGAAGGAACAGATGGACCGCTACGCCGCCAGCGTCGACTGGATGATGGCGACGGTGCGGCTGTGACTCCCGCCCTCAGGCTCGGCCGGCGAGCTGCCCGCACGCGGCGGCCACGTCCGAGCCGCCGCTGTAGCGGAGGTGGGCCCGCACGCCGTGCCGGGCCAGCGACGCGACGAAGCTGGCGACGTCCCCCCGCGCGAAGGGGTCTGCCCCGGCCACGTCGATGGCGTTGTAGGGCACCACGCTGAGGCGCGGCCTGACGCCGGCGCTGGCGGCGAAGCGATGGAGGCGCTCGGCGAGGGCGCGCGCGTCGTCGTCGGTGTCGTTCACGCCGGAGAGCGGCGTCACCGCCCACATCGGCGCGAGGCCGGTGACGCGGGCGTGCTCCTCCGCGGCGTCGAGCACGTCGTCGAGCGGGTGCGCGGCGTCGATCGGCATGAGGCTGCGCCGCACCTCGGGCCGCGCGCTGGCAATGGAGAGCCCGAGGCGCACCTTGGGGAGCTCGCGGGCGAGGCGGCGGATGGCGGTCGGCAGGCCCGAGGTGCAGACGGTCATCGCGCGCGCGTCGATCGCCATGGCCGAGGGATCGCACAGGACCCGGATCGCCTCGATGACGCGCTCGACGTTGGCGAGCGGCTCGCCCATCCCCTGGAACACGACGCCGTGCACCCGCTGGGTGCGGGGCGACTCGAGCGTCCCGCGGACGAGGCGCACCTGCTCGACGATCTCCCACGTCTCCAGGTTGCGCGAGAGGCCCATGCGGCCGGTCGCGCAGAAGGCGCAGGCCAGGGCGCACCCGGCCTGCGAGCTGACGCACGCGCTGAAGCGGCCCTCCCGCTCGAGGGGGATGCGCACGGTCTCGATGACGTGCCCGTCGGCGGTGGCGAGGGCGAGCTTCACGAAGGGATCGAGCGCGCTCCGGACGACGGAGCGAACCTCCAGCGAGGGGACGCTCCCCCGCGCCCGCACCGCCTCGAGCGCGACCCGCCGCACCCCCTGGGCGGACTCGATGGGGTCCCCGCGATGAACGGCGGCCACGATCTTCCGCGCCTCGGCCGGCTGAAGGCCGCACGCAGCCGCCAGGGCGGGCGGGGTGAGGGCCTGAAGCGGGAGCATCCGCCGGCCGATACCACGCGACGTGCTAACTTGCGAAGCGATGTTCGGGATGAGCTTCGGCGAGCTCTGCGTGCTCCTCATCGTGGGGGTCGTCGTCCTCGGCCCGCGGGACTTGCCGCGCTACCTGAAGAAGGCCGGGCAGTTCGCGGGCAAGATGCGGCGGCTCGCCTACGACATGCGCGAGAAGAGCGGCATCGACGAGGTGCTCCGCACCGAGGGGATCGCGAGCGACATCGCGGAGATCCGCAAGCTCGCGCGCGGGGAGATCGGCGGCGTGATGGCCGCCGTTCGCTCCACCACCGACGCGGCGCGGATCGCCCTCCCGGGCACTCCCTCGTCGCCGTCCTCGCCGGCGGCCTCGTCCCGGAACGAGGCGGCTTCCCCTTACGCGATGACGCAGCTGCCCGAGTCGGTCACGTCGAGCCAGGTCGTCGTCGACCGCGAGCGCGAGTACCCGCGGGAGGGCGCCGACTCCTACGGCGCCCTGCCGGACACGGCCATCGTCGACAACGAGTCGCTCGCCGCGTCGCCCCTCGCCGAGGACGCGCTCTACACGCGAGGCGAGGCGGCATGACCGCCGCCGCGCCCGCGCCGTCGGCACCCGAGCCGGCGACCGACGACCCGTCCGCGCCCGAGCGGGACGTGCGGATGACCATCTGGGAGCACCTCGACGAGCTCCGCAAGCGGATCATCAAGGCGGCGGTCGGCGTCGTCGTCGTCACCGTGGTCGCCTGGTGCTTCCGGGTCGAGCTCCTGGCCTGGCTCGTCATCCCCTACCAGAAGACCTGGTTCCTCAAGTTCAACCGGCCGCTCATCCTGCAGACGCTCGCCCCGGCCGACGCGTTCCTCGGCTACCTCGAGCTGTCGCTGACGGCGGGCATCGTCGGCGCCGCGCCGGTCATCTTCTACCAGCTCTGGTCCTTCATCTCGCCCGGGCTCTACCGGAAGGAGAAGCGGCTCATCGTTCCGTTCGTGCTCTTCTCGACGACGCTCTTTCTGTCCGGGGTGGCGTTCGCGTACTTCGTCGCGTTCCCGTTCACGTTCAACTACTTCCTGTCGCTCCTCGGCGACGTGAGGCCCGGCGTCGAGCTGACGCAGATCGTGACGCTCGAGTTCTTCCTCGACTTCGCGACGCGTTTCCTCCTCTCGTTCGGCGCGGTCTTCGAGCTGCCGCTCTTCATCGCGTTCCTCGTGCTCGCGAACATCGTGACGCCGAAGCAGCTCCTCAAGTTCGGTCGCTGGGCGACGGTGCTCGCGTTCATCGTGGGCGCCATCGTGACGCCCGGGCCCGAGGTGACGAGCCAGATCGCGGTCAGCGGGGCGCTCATCGGGCTCTATTTCATGTCGATCCCGATCGCCTACATGCTCAAGCGCAAGCCCAAGCCCGCCCCGGAAGAGGCCGCGGCGCCGCCGAAGGCCTGAAGAAGAGACGCAACATCGTCCCGCCCCCGCCGATGGGGGGGCATGAGCGGGATGGCGCGCGGCGGGGACAGACGCCTCTGGGTGCAGCTGGTCTG